>JAPOSW010000043.1 GCA_026709505.1 Gammaproteobacteria bacterium
TTTTCCGGCATGGGCGGCGTTCTCAGGGCGACATGGGCAAGTCCTGGAATGAGGCCGGGCAGGCTGTACCGGCGATTGAAGCGGCATTCGAATTCGGCGAGATAGCGCTAAAGGAGCTACTGACAATGATTCCGGGCTTTGGGCCGGTTACTGTGCCGATGTGGATTCCATCGGGGCCGGAGGGCTGTTCCACCCCAAAAATAGTATTGGATAAGTCAAAAGCTGCAAGGCCTGATTGCAGGGAGGCGGCCCGAAGACCGCCTGCTGTCCTAAGCCAGAAGGACTTCTATTTCACGATTGAGGCTTTTTCCCTTTAGCTAATGCAATCTGAAACAGGATGATGAGTGCCGATGCCATCCAGGCCACCGATTGGACATGTTCTGCCGACGGCATCGAGAAGAATTTTTCGGTAAATCCAAGCAGCCATGATTCCGGATAACTGTAGAAGGTTGGGAAGGTAGCAGACTGAATTCCTGTTGTTTTGATGCAGCTTATTTCAACCAAGCATCAAAAGGCGCCCAAAATCACCAATTGGCGCAACCACCAGTCTCAAGATGAGGTTCAGCATAAAAAACGCAACAATCGGGGACAGGTCAAGTCCGCCGATAGTCGGCATGATATGGCGAATAGGACGCAGTACCGGCTGGCTGATCTGCACCGCCAGAAACAGAACCGGGTGATAAGAGCGCATGAACCAGCTCATGATGGCGGCCGCAAGAATCGCAATGATTACGATCCAGACCAGGGTTGAGAGAATATCGCTCAATGCCAGAAGAGCAATCGCGGCAATGTTAAGGGAATAGCCGGAAACGCCAATTACCAGGGCGAGCTGAATCATGGAGACTGCCAAGGCAAATACAAAACAAGCCATGTCAACCCCAAACATTCGAGGAATGATCTTGCGAAATACACCAAGCGGCGCCTCGGTGAAACGTATGATCAGCACGGATAGAGGATTTCTGTGATCCGCACCGCAATACTGAAAAACCAGTCTCAGTAATATGACAAGCACATACAAGCCCAGGACCGTTTCAACGAGAAAACCAAGAGAGTTCTGGATATACGGCATGCTTATTTTTCTCCAAGTTCAGAGGCTAGTTCTCTGGAGCGGGCAATCGCCGCAGAGATGGCGCCCTCAAAGACTGCTTCAACCCTTGAATTCTCCATAAAGTTCAAGGCAGCTTCAGTGGTGCCTCTTTTGGAAGTCACCTGTTTTCGAAGTTCGGTTGCAGACAGATTGCTGTCCCTGGCAAGTTGAGTCGCTCCAAGAGCAGTCTGCAAAACCAGTTTTTTTGACAGTTCCGGGTCCAGTCCATTTTTCTGTGCAGTCTTGATCATGATTTCAATAATGCGAAAAAAGTAAGCCGGTCCACTGCCCGAGATGCCGGTTACCGCATCGAGAAGATCTTCATTATCAACCCAGGCTATCTCTCCCACAGCCTGCATGATGTTCTGGGCCATGTCCTTTTGGAAAAGCTGGACATTCTGGCCGGCAAACAGAACCGAAGCACCGCAGCCAATCAGGGCTGGGGTGTTTGGCATTACACGAATCAACGGAATATCACGTTCTATCCAGCGAATGATGTCCCTGGTTCTGATACCCGCCGCTATCGAAATCAAAAGTTGTGATGAAGGCTTGAGATATTGATGAAGCGATATCAGCACTTGCTTCATATTCTGAGGCTTGATGGCAGTGGTGATGACATCGGCAGCGTCAATACACGTCAGATTGTCTTCCGTCACCGTGACCGGAAAATCCCTTGACAGGGCTTCTCGCTGCTGCGCATCTGGATCGGAGACCCGAATCAGGCCAGGGTCATAATCGTTAGCCAGCAAACCGCCAATCATGCTGCGAGCCATGTTGCCCCCACCCACAAATGCAAGCTTGTTATTCATCATTGGATTCGTGATTGATTCTTGGATGCTCGGGATCCAAATATCGCCGTTCCCACACGTACCATGGTTGCGCCTTCATGGATCGCAGCCGCCATATCGTCAGTCATGCCCATGGATAGTTGATCCATGTTCGGATAATGCGGTTGATAACTCTCGAGTAAATCACGCAGTTTACGAAATACCTTGCGTTGCCGATCAAAGCTGCTTTCAGGACGAGGTATGATCATCAGGCCTCGGAATTCAAGATTGGGCAGCGAATCGATTAACTCAGCCAGGTCCTCCAGCTCGTCAGCCTGAATCCCTGATTTGCCGGGTTCATTTTGCAGATTGACTTGAATCAGGGATTGCAAAGCAGTTGGCCGATTGCGAAATGAATTCAATCGCCTGGCAGTTTTCGGGCTGTCTATTGTGTGTACCCAGTCAAAGTTCTCGGCAATATCCCGGCATTTTCTGCTTTGTATATTGCCAATAAAGTGCCAACTAAGCGGATGCGGAAGAGGTTCGCTGTCGAGTAGCGTCTTCACGGATTGAATTTTTTCCAGGCTTTCCTGCACATAGTTCTCGCCAAAATCCGCCTGGCCCAATCGGGCAATTCCAGCCACTGCTTCGGCCGGATGTTGCTTACTGACTGCAATCAATCGGGTTGATCCTTCGGGTCGTTTACAGCATCGAACCTGATCGTGAATCCGCAAAAGGGTGCGTTTATATCGGGATGCCGAATCGCCGCAGCCTCCAAGAACAGGGTTTGGGGTTGAATGGGCATCCACTATCATCGGATTATTTTATCATTTACGATATAATGGTAATGGATGATTTTGTGAAATTTTCCTACAATGGCACCATAGCCACCAAATATGAAATGAATCAGGATTGTTGAGATGAGTCAGATTTCTGAAATATTGGACAACAAACCCGAGACGATCTGGAGCGTGACCTCAGGGAACTCTGTTTATGATGCGATAAAGGTGATGTCTAAACAGGGTATTGGCGCTGTTCTGGTAATAGAAGACGAGCGGATTGTTGGCATATTAAGCGAACGAGACTGTGCTCGCAAAGTTGTGCTCGAGTGTCGCTCCGCTAAAGAAACAAGAGTGGGTGAGATCATGACCCGCAGCGTATTCACCACGACCCGTGACAAATCCATTAGCGAATGCATGTCGATGATGACTGATAAGCACTTTCGCCATCTTCCTATTGTTGAAAACGACAAGGTCGTGGGCATGATCTCGATCGGAGATCTGGTGCGGGCGATGATCAGTGAATACAAGTATACCATCGAGCAGTTGGAGCAGTATATAGCCGGATAAGAAAAAACTGGTTCAGAGAAAGAGTCCGCCATCCGAGCAGGCATATTTCTGTAATCGGCAGATATGGTGGATGCCTGCTTCTGAACTCAAGTCCAATTCGGCTTCACTTGCACAAGTCTAATGCGTCCGTTGCCTGGCAATGTGCCACCAAATCAGCGCGTTTTATCAGATCGATAATCATGGTTGTGGTCCAGTCATCAATATGAAGGCATCGGCCACACATCTCACCCGCCTTTTTCTGCATCTTTAAATCTGCCTTGAACTACACGATCAATTATGATCGCGCAGAACAGGATTGCAATGCCGGCTAAAATTCCCTGGCCTTTCGCGGCATACTGCAAGGCAACCAGGACATCATATCCCAAGCCCTTGGCATCAATCAGCGCAGCAATGACAACCAGTGAAAGACACATCATGATTGTCTGATTGACCCCTGCCATGATGCTTGGAGTTGCCAGAGGAACCTCGATACCTCGGAGAATCTGCATATCCGTGGCGCCAAATGCTCGCGCCGCTTCAACCACATCTTTTGGCACTTCCCGAATCCCTAATGCAGTCAGGCGAATGATGGGAGGTAGTCCAAAAATCATTGACGCCAATATGCCTGGCGGCTTGCCAGTTCCGAAAAATGCAATAATGGGAATCAGATAGACAAACGACGGCAGGGTCTGCATCAGGTCCAAAACGGGTCTGGCAAACGTATACGCCCTCTGACTTCTTGCAAACCAGACACCAAGCGGTATTCCAATTGCAATGCAAAGAAACGATGCGGTGCCAAGCAAGGCGACTGTCGCCATGCTTTTTTGCCAAAAGCCAAAAACGGCAAGATAGCACAATGCCGCAGCTGTGAATATCGCGACTCTTGATCCCGCGCTCCGATAGGCGAAGATAATTATCACGGCCATGACGACCGGCCACGGAGTGCCGACGAGCAAAGTCTCGACACCGTCAAGAATGATGCGGATTGCGCGTGAAATGCCAAAAAACAAAAAGGCGAAATTGCGCGACGCGATATCAAACCAGTAATCTATCCAGCTTGATATCTGGAGGTAGATTGTATTGTCAATTGGAAATTCGGTGATGATTTCGGGCGGATTTCCAGAAGTAAATCGCATCAGCGTTACGACATACACAAAGCTGACAATAACCGCACCCAGAATACCACTGGACCTGTTGAATCCTGACCGGACTTTTCTATCGGCACGCCATCGAGTGTACTGTCTCTCATATGCAATATTGGCAACCAGACCTTCAAACACCTTCACCAGCACCAGCAATATGATCCCTGTCACCAAAATACGCGTGGCACCCGCTTCGACCTCTTCGGCATCGGCCAAAGCTTTTTCCTGAGCCTTGAGCAATCCATCAGCACGTTTCCGAAAGGAAGCTTCTCCCTCCTCATCGCCTTGCTCAATGGCGCTTTCAACCCGCTCCATCATTCGTTCATAATTGCCTGCGAGTCTTTCAGCACGAGCAAATTGATCAGCGCCCAGATCGCCCCATGAACCCAGGCCAATCATGACGGCCGCGATCACTTCCAGCACGGAAAAGACCCAGAAAAGCCCCCATAAACCCCGCGCCGTAGCCCAAAGCGGCCCAAACAGTGCAGAAGCCAGATTAAATGTCCAGCAGTAGCCATTGCTAGACTCTTGAATTCGGCCGAATTCGCGCGCATAGTATTTACCGCTCGTCCCGGTAAATTCCGTGACCGACTCGGAAATATCAAGATTTGGCAATTCGTCTACGGCCTGTATCTCAATATTCGTTTCCATTCATCGTTCCTCTTGCCGTTGAAAACGACCCTGTACAATGCGGTCAAGCATCATCGCGCAGAACAAAATCGCAAGCCCCGAAAGAATGCCCTGCCCCTTGGCCACAAACTGCAAGGCAACCAGGACTTCCTGACCCAGGCCTTTTGCGCCGATTAACGAAGCGATGACCACCATCGACAAGCTCATCAGTATGGTTTGATTGACGCCCGTCATAATTGCCGGTCGCGCCAACGGGAGTTCGACACCGAAAAGAATCTGGCGTGGAGTAGCTCCAAATGCGGCCGCAGCCTCCTTGACCATCGGTGACACCTGTCTCATACCCAGCGCCGTCAAGCGCACTACTGGCGGCATCGCAAAAATAATCGTGGCGAGTACCCCCGGAACTTTACCCGTGCCGAAAAATGCGATGATTGGTATCAGGTACACAAAAGGCGGAATCGTCTGCATCAGGTCAAGCACTGGTCTGGCGGCAGTGTATGCCCGTTCGTTTCCGGCAAACCAGATGCCCAGCGGAATACCAATCAAGATACAGAAAAAGGAAGCAGTGCCAACCATAACAATACTGATCATGCTTGCTTCCCATAAACCCAGAATCCCAATATAGGCAAGAGAGGCTGCAGTAAATATCGCAATCCGGATGCTTGCAACACGCCAGGCAACGAGCACCAGCAGCACTGCTACAACTGGCCAGGGCGTGTCAACCAGCGCCAATTCAATTGTATCCAGTACGGCTTGCGCCACCAGCGTTATCGCATCGAAAAATTCCTTTCCGGAATCAGCCGTTCGATCAAACCATCCATCCAGCCAGTTCGAACTGACGGTAAAGTAATCCTTGTTTGCTGGAAAATCCACCATCCAGCTCACCGGTGCCGATACCGTAAAACGATATAGCGTCAATGGCACGATGAAGACCAGCATTGCTGCCGCATAACCAAGCCGATTCCAGCTGAAACCGCTGGGAATGCTCCGGTTGACAAGCCATCTCGAATACTGCATTTCATACAGGCGGTTGGCATACATCCCCTGGACCACGCGCAGTGCAGCAAACGCCGTTAGTCCGAAAGACAGGTACAGCCACCAGTTGTCACCCAAAGCCTGAGCTTCGGCCATTGCAATTTGCGCCGCATTGTCAAGATTGTCGGCAATTTCAAGAGAAGTAGCGGCATTGCCACTGTTGGCCGCATCGATTCTGATTTCAGATGCCCGTTGGGAAAATTTTTCAGCCTCAGCCATTTTGGCGGCGCCCAAATCACCCCAAATGCCTTTCCCAATCTGAACCAGTGCAACAAGTTCGCCAAGCGTAAATAGCCAAAACATTGACCACAACCCTCGCGCAGCACTCCAAACCGGGCCCAGAAGGACTGCGGACATATTCCAGAACTTGATATTTTCCGTATCGGCCTGAATACGGGTGAGGGTTTCTGCATAGTATTCGGCGTTTGCGCCGGCAAAATCACGGATGGAATCGGAGAGGTCGAGTTCCGGAACCTCTTCCAGGACATCCGGCATCCCTGTTTCTTCGGACATTTTCACTTGCCGCCCTTTATGCCCTGAAGCAGTCGGTCCTTGGATACCACGCCAATATCTGCACCGGCTTCATCAGTGGTCACAATGGGCTGATTGGTAGTAACAGCAACATCAACCAGATGATCCAGGTCTACATCTTGCGAGATCCTGGGTGAAAGGCTCAGATCCTCTCCTTGCTTTGCAGCATAATCGCTAATCGGCACCTGTATGGTATGTGCAAAAATCAACTTTAGCTTAGAAATATTCTGAACAAAATCACGAACATAATCATCCGCTGGGTTAGTAACGATTTCTTCTGGAGTGCCGATCTGCACGATGCGTCCATCTTTCATGATCGCAATTCGCGTACCTAGGCGGATAGCCTCGTCAAGGTCATGAGTAATAAACAGCGTTGTCTTGTGCAACTGATCGGACAGTGCCATGAACTGATCCTGAAGCTGTCGGCGAATGAGGGGATCCAGTGCGCTGAAAGGTTCATCCATCAGCAGTACATCCGGATCACAGGCCAATGCCCTAGCGAGTCCTACGCGTTGTTGCATCCCACCGGACAGTTCTCTTGGAAAGCGGTCCTCAAACCCTTCCAGCCCGACCAGCCCCAGTGTATGTTGGGAAACATTCCAGCGTCGGGCTTTTGATTCCCCGCGAATCTCAAGCGGGTATGCGACATTATCACGCACGGAACGGTGCGGTAAAAGCGCCATGTGCTGGAAGACCATGCCAATCCGCTTTGCACGAACTTCACGCAATGCCGAAGGCGACAGCTTCATCACGTCCTGACCCAACAGCCATATCTCGCCTGAAGTTGGTTCAATAAGCCGGTTGACATGCCGAACCAAGGTTGACTTCCCGCTGCCGGACAAGCCCATGATGCAGAATATCTCACCGCGACGCACATTGAAACTGACGTCTGCAATGCCGACTACGGCACCGTACTGCTCCAAAACTTCGGCTTTGCCAATACCAGCAGTTTCGATTGCCTTCATCGCTTCATCGGCCCTTGTCCCGAAAATCTTCCAGGCACTTTTAAGTTTTATGACTACATCGTCTTTCATGTGAATAGATTGCCCTTGCCCACTGCTTTAACCATAATTCTGGAATCGAAAAAAACGGCACAGGGTCAAGAAGAACACTGTGCCGTTTCGGTTTCTGTTATCGAAAATCCAGTTGCTGGAAATACGAGTCGAATGCGATTACTTCAGCCACTCGTCAACGGTTGCCGAATTTTCATCTACCCAACTTCGAGCGAGGTCTTCATGCGCCATCTTCTCTATCGAGACAGCATAAACCATCTGACTAACCTGGTCGGTAGTCAATTTCACCTTGTTAAGGATCGCAACGGCTTCCGGCTGTGATTCTTCCAGGGATGCCGCATAGTGAATGTGAAGATTTGCATCTTTCCATGCCACTGGGGCGCTTGAATTTTCCAGCCAGTTTGGATCATCGGTTGGCTGATATACGACCCACTTTGACTCATCAAAGGGAGGTTCTTTCAGAACAACTAGATCATGCAGTGCAAACATGTGGTGCGGTGTATAGCAAAAGAATACAAACGGCTTGTTCTGTGCAATTGCAGCATCAAGATTGGCCATGGCTAAAGTTTCGTCCATCTCACTTAGTTCCAGAGTCTGGTCATAACCATAGCTTTTAGCACGGATTTTCTCGACATTGGTCGAAGCCCAGCCGGTCGCGCCGATCCAGATTTCACCTTTGCCATCGCCATTCGAATCAAATTGCCTGGCAATATCAGGATTCGTCAAGTCCGTAATTGAACTGATACCGAGAGAATCGGCTGTATTCCTTGATACGCACATCCCCTGAAAGGAAGTGACGCCATTTGAATTCATCGCCACCGTACCCTTTTCAACGACATAGGTCTGATGCAGGTTTGCCTGATTGGGCAGCCATACTTCCGGGTGTACATGCATGCTGCCTTTATCCATCCCTTCAAACACGATCGGGTTGGTTCCGTTTTGAAGTTCAACTTCAAGTCCCAGATTGTCTTCCAGTACAACTTTCAGTACGTGAGCAGTAGCCTGTACCGATACCCAGTTGGGGACGCCAATTACGACATCGGCCGCCTGCACGGCACCAGCCAGCATCATGGACGCTGACAGCAGCAATGCGGACAGCCTGCTTTTGATAGTTTTCATAGTCTTCTCCTAATGATTCAAGTAACGGTGATTGTATGAACAATTCACAGTTGAATTATGGAATTTTTGTTGATTTTAACAGGATTGTAACAAAATAGGATCGCCTTGACGCAAATCGATGATTCGATTATTCCCTCAAAACCGCAAATTGCCGGATATTGAGCTTCCCGGACTATCATTGACCATACAGGCTATGCCAGTTGCATTGACAGCAATGCCTCCACGCCAACACGCAATTGTCGAAACTACTCGGGACGGCGGTATGCTTCGTAGGGCATGCCTTTGGAAAGCACGATCTGCCATAACTGCAAATCACGTGCCCGAAATGCCCCGGCGCACACTTGCAGGTAGTAACTCCACATTCGATAGAAACGCTGATCGGCTCGGCTGTTCTCACGGGCCGCAAAATACTGCTTGAAATTGTGAAACCAGGACATCAGCGTGCGGTCATAGTCCGGCCCGAAATTATGCACATCCTCGATCAGAAAATACGATTCAACCGCTTCGGTTATCAGTTTTAGGGAAGGCAGTTCGCCATTCGGGAAGATGTACTTGCCAACCCAGGGGTCGACTCCCGGCAACGAGTTGTTCTTGCCGATCGTATGCAGCAGAAACAGTCCCTCTTCATTCAGGCAGTTATGGGCAACATTCATGTAGGTCCGGAAGTTCTTGTGCCCCACATGCTCGAACATGCCGAGTGAAACCACCGCATCAAACCTTTCATCGATTTTCCGGTAGTCCTGGAATCTGAGGTCAACCGGCAATCCCCTGCACATTTCCATGCCCAGCTTGACCTGCTGCTTCGAGATAGTGACTCCAACCACCTTGGCGCCGTAATTTTCGGCAGCGAACTTTGCGAAACTCCCCCAGCCGCAGCCAATGTCCAGTACCCGCATGCCGGGCTTCAGGAAAATCTTCCTGCAAACCAGGTCCAGCTTGTCCCGCTGTGCATCATCCAGATTGTCCGAGTGGGCCCAGTACCCACAGGTATAGACCATCCTCTGATCCAGCATGCCCTGATACAGTTCGTTGCCCACATCATAATGCTGCTCACCGACCTGAGCGGCTCGCGACTCTTTCTGCAAGTTGAACAGGGCCGCCCTTAGCCTTGATAGCAGGTGTGAGGTAAACCGCTTGCTCCTGCTTGACGGCAAGCGAAGTATCCGGTTCACCAGTTCATCAATTTGCTCGCATTCCCACCAGCCATCAACATAGCTATCCCCAAGACCTAGCGAGCCATGCAGCAGGACCTGCTTGAAAAAATCCGGATTGATGACCTGCGGATCCCATGGGTTGGGACCATTGATCTGGATTTCGGCCCCTTCAAGCATAGGCTTCAGCCGCTTCAAGGCATAATGTCCGACTCTTGACTTGCTTTGCATCGGATTGTTGATCAGCGATTCAGGCATGATGGCTCCATGGTTACCAAATTCGCTTCTGGGCAGTGTGGTCTGCATGATAGCATTTTTTCTGAAAATCCCGAATTGATTGATACTTCAATGTGCCTCTTTCCAATTGGTGCCCATGCCTACATCCACCACCAGCGGCACGTCCAGCTCGGCGATATTGCACATGATTTCCCTGACCTTGCCGGCGATTTCATCGACTTCATGGCGAGGCACTTCAAAAACCAGCTCATCATGAACCTGCATGATCATCATTGTCTTCAGACTGGGCTTGGAACTGAGCCACCTGTCAATTTCAATCATGGCCAGCTTGATTAAGTCTGCGGCCGTGCCCTGCATTGGAGCATTAATGGCGGTTCGTTCGGCATACTGCCTGACAGCCGGGTTTTTGGCATGGATATCCGGAAGGTTCAAACGCCGACCGAACAGCGTGCCGACGAAGCCCTCGCTGCGGGCATTTTCCTTTGCCTTTTCCATGTACTCGCGCACACCCGGATAGCGTTCAAAATAGATGTCGATATAGTTTTTAGCAATGCCTTGATTAATGCGCAGCTGTCGGGCGAGACCAAAGGCGGTCATGCCGTAAATCAAGCCAAAGTTAATGGCTTTGGCACGCCGCCGCTGCTCAGCATCAACCTGTTCCGGCTTGACTGAAAACACCTCGGCTGCGGTTCTGGTGTGCACATCAGCCCCGTCATGAAAGGCAGAAACTAGACCCTGATCGCCCGATAAATGAGCCATGATCCTGAGCTCGATTTGCGAATAGTCTGCCGACAGAATCAAGTTGCCTGCTTCGGCAATGAAGGCCTCCCGAATCCGCCGGCCTTCCTTGGTGCGTATCGGTATGTTTTGCAGGTTAGGGTCTGAGGAAGACAACCGGCCGGTTGAAGCAACTGCCTGATGATATGACGTATGAATGCGCCCGGTTTGCGGATTGATCAGGGTCGGCAATTTATCGGTATAGGTGCTCTTCAGTTTGGCCAGTCCGCGATATTCCAGAATAACCTCGGGCAATTCGTAGTCTGCGGCAAGATCCTGTAACACCGATTCGGCTGTTGAAGGCTGTCCCTTGGGGGTTTTCTTGATGACCGGAAGCGCCATGTCGGTAAACAGGATTTCCTGGATCTGGGAAGGGGAGTTCATGTTGAACGGTTTTCCGACCGTTGCATGGGCATGGCTTTCGAGTTCAGCCAGCTTGCTGGCTATTTCCTGTGACTGGCTGCGCAGCATGCCTGCATCCACTTTTACGCCATGAGACTCGGTTTTCACCAGGACGTCCAGCAACGGCATTTCAATGCCCGTGAAGACCTTGTCGAGATCTTCGTGCTGCTTGAGCTTTTCACTTAGAAGACGATGAAGCTGGAGGGCAATGTCGGCATCCTCTGCGGCATAGTGGCTGGCGGTATCCAGTGGCACTTGATCGAAAGTCAGCTGGTTTTTGCCGGTGCCGGCAATATCCTTGAATTTCACCGTGTTCCTGTCAAGGTGCTTCTTCGCCAGCGTATCGAGGTCATGCCGTGAACTGCCGGCATCCAGTACATAGGACATCAGCATGGTATCGTGGGTAACACCCTTGACGGAAATGCCGTAACGACGCAACACCTCAATATCGAACTTGAGGTTTTGTCCTGTTTTCGCTCGTTCCGGATCTTCAAGAACGGCTTTGAGCTTCGACAAGGCGGGCTTCATGGGGAGCTGGTCGGGTGCTCCTACATATGAATGAGTCAACGGCAGATAAGCGGCGTTCCCGGGTTGAATCGAGAATGACAGTCCAACCAGTTCAGCCTGATGCGGATCAAGCGAGGTGGTTTCCGTGTCAAGGGCAATGATGCTGCTCGCATGAAGCTTGGCAATCCATTGATCGAGATCCTTTTCATCGAGTATGGTCGCATAGTCTGATGCCACGACCTGTTCGCCGGAAGGCCGACTCCCGGATCCATCGGCGATTTCGTCTAGCAGGGTTCGGAACTCCAGATCCTCAAAATACTCTTTTAGGATGTCCTGTTCCGGCTTGCATACGGCCAGATCTTCAGGTCGCAGCGATAGCTCAATGTCACAATCAATGGTCACAAGTTCCAAAAAGAGGTCCAGCTGTTCAAGATTGCTTCGCAGGTTTTCCCCCACCTTGCCGGTGATCGCCTCAGCCTGTGCCTTGACTTCATCGAGACTGCCAAACTGGTCAAGCCATCTCAGGGCCGTTTTTTCTCCAACCCCGGGTATTCCGGGGATGTTGTCGGATTGATCGCCAGCCAGGGCCAGATAGTCAGTGATCAATTCCGGCGGGATGCCAAATTTCTCCTTGACGCCGGATATATCCATCCGCCTGCTGTTTTTGGTATCGACCATGTGGATGCCATCGCTGACGAGTTGCGCCAGATCCTTGTCGCTGCTGATTATCTCGACGAAAAACCCCTGCTGATAACCCTGAACCGCCAGAGTGCCGATCACGTCATCCGCCTCAACGCCCGGCACTGAAAGAATCTTGAGTCCCATGGCTGGGATGATGCGTTCCAGGTACTCCTTCTGATATATGAGATCATCCGGCATTGCATCCCGAGTTGCCTTGTAAGGCGGATACATCTGGTGCCGGAAGGTTTTACCCTTGGCATCCATGACCACAGCCATGTATCGTGCTTCCTCATCCTTGAGCAGGTTTTTCAGCATATTGATCATGCCGAAGATGGCCTGGGTTGTTCGCCCATCGGAAGTGCTCAGCGGGGCTCTGCCCAATGCGTGATAGGCACGATAGAGCAAATTAGACCCATCCACCAGGACAAGTTTCTTTCGAGAGGAGTCAGGCAACGTTCACACCGTCATGATTGCCGTATCTTGCCGATTCTTCAATGGGTCCTGGCATGGAAGCAGTCTCTTATCTGTGAGGTCATGTATTATAAACCATGCTTTTGCTGGCTTGGATTTGTCGTTGGCAGGATGATTGCAGTGGCGATGCTGATCGGAAAATTCGGGTGAACAGGGGTTGTTTCGTCAAGCTGTTGGAGGGTTGCGTTAAAGTGGCAGTCCTCGTCCCCAGCAGTATCGGACATTACCAGGGGATTCTGAAAAAACCGCATTGATTATGGACTACAATCGCACTATATCTTCAGTCAGCAGCAGGGTTTTCATGGGTAAATCGAAAGTAACGAAGTCAGTGCAAAAAACGTTCGGTCGGGCGGCGGCGTTGCTCGCACTTGTCATTCTGGCCATCCCGGCTTCCGGATTCGCACACGAGATCCCCAAAACTGAAGAAACAGAAGCATTGCTCTCGAAGGAAGCTTCGGCACCGGAGCAGACGGAGGAAGAGCCCGAACATGGAACCATCATCTACCACTGGATTGGCGGCCGTCTCGATAGAGTCACGGTTGAACGTCGAAATGGGCTTCAGGAGGTCTATCAGAACACTGATTCCAGAAACAACATCTGGAATGCTGATGAAACCGAGCTGGGGCACATGCAAAACGTCAGGCAGTGGAGACTCGGATCCTGGTAGTTCGAGCAGGCAACCAGGACTTGAAGGCATAGCTGGCAGCCTTGATACAGGGCGCAGCACGCTGCAAATTTTCAATCGCGGGGCCGCACATGCCCTGAAAGACTGTACTTCTTGCCCACAGTCAGGCATTGATACAGGCCGGCTAACCTGGATCACGACGAGGATGCCTCTCATGGCGCAACCGGTCGTCATTCCCAGGACTGGCGGTCCTGATGTTCTGGGGCTTGAGGAAGCAACTGCTCCGGGTCTGGCCGCTGGCAAGGTTCCGACCTGCAATCATGCTGAATCCGGCATCTCATGCATTTCCATGAAAGGCCGCGTTGGCGCCCAAGCCCAGCAGGGGAATTGAGACCGTAAACTCCACCCCCTTTTTGCCCGCTCGATTTCGTGCATGGTAACTGCCGCCGTGATATTCAGAAATCACCTTCACGACATACAGGCCCAGTCCGAGATGGGGCTTTCTGGCGTCATGGTTGGAACCGGATACCATTGGCTCAAACAGTCTTTCCAGGATATCTTCTTGCAGTTCTGATCCCTCATTCAAGACCGAGATTTCAGCATAATGGCCGTTTTTCCGCGATCGGACAATGATCGGCGTGTCCGGGGTGCTGTATTCCGTGGCATTGTCAATCAGCTTATCCAGCATTTGGGCCAGATATTCAGGACTCCCTTCGATGAACAAGTGAGAACTCCGGTTATCCACGCGGAATTCGTGATCGGTATAGACATATTGATTGCCAGAAACAAAATCGGAAATTAGCTGCGGCAGGTTGATGGACTCTTTTTCCTCATCCTGGAGCGCTTCTTCCAGACTCGCTGCCTCGGTCAGGCTGGAAAGCAGCGATTTCAGTCTGTGTATGCCATAGGTCGCCCGTTGCATGTGGTGGTTATTCTTGGTTTGCGGTATGTCATTTTCCAGCATTTCCAGTGAAGAGCTGACTACCCCCAGCGGGTTGTTCATTTCATGGGCGAGTGTATCGGGCAACTTTTCAAGATAGCGCATGTACCCTGATAAACGGGACAGCATGCTTGAAAAACTGCGATTTAGCGCTCCTAGCTCATCGTTTGAAGAATCCTGTTTCGGGATATGCTCCATTCGCACGCGCCCTTCAGGCGTGATGGCCTGATCCGTGATGTTGTGCAATTTACGGATTCGCATGGTCAATCGCCAAGCAAAAACAGCGAGAACGACCAGCACGGAGAAAAACACCAGGACCGTGACCACCGATAGGGATCTGACAAACTGGTAATGCAGGGAGGATACCTCGGTGCTGCTCTGCTCGACCAGTACAGCGCCGATGATTTCGCCATCTGCAAAAATGGGGTGGCCCGCGACAATGATTTCGGCCTTGTCATCCAGCGACATCCGGATATCGGCTCGGGGATTGCCGGTTTCGATAATGCTGACCACAATCTGATCCGGTCGATCAACCGAGGACGGAGGATAGTCCTTGAATTGAAGCGGCGGATCCGGAAACAGCCGATCTACGAAATCCATCAGCATTCGGACCGGAATGAACTCGGCCTGGCCGGGTTCGGTATTGGTTTCGGCATCTGAAAAACCGGGTTCAGGCAGGTTCCAGAGATTGCCCGCTACCGAGCGGACTTGTCGCTGCCGATCGAGAACCCAGATTCTTGAGCGTAGTGGGCCCAGTCCTTCCAGGACCTTGGCGAGCCCCGGGGAACGGACAATGACCTGAGTCGGTTCTTCCCCGGATTCTCGTGGAGAGGTAGTGATGATCTGTCTGACTTCTCGAGTCTCTGAATCATCCACATCGACCACCGAGAAACCGATTTTTGAACGGTAGCCGATGATGCTCCTGGGGATTCGCAATTCAATCACGTAGCCCCAGTCGGTCTCGGCGAGTTCGCCCTGGACTTCAGCAACATTGTCACCGGTGAGGGGAAACTCCCACTGATCATCCATCAGGAATGCGCTCATTCTGCCCGGTTCGTTGGAGAGCAGGAGATAGCGCTCCAGATTTCCGTTTCCGCGTTCCAGCAGAATGCGCATCTGGTCGCTGGAGTTCAGGGCGACCTTGGCCGGGTCACGAAAAACACGCTCCAAATCGTTGACCTCAAAAAGGCCATACAGATAGGTATCATTGTAGCCGATGATATTCCTGATGGAAAAGGAATTGAGATCGTAGTCCAGATCACAGAACTGCGGATCCTCGCCAGTGAAGTAATTCGAGAGGACCTGCAGGGATTCCCAGTCTTCGGTCTCTCCATTCAACTGAATGGGACCCTCGATGCGCTGGGTATACAGTGCGCCCTGTTTGCCGAGAACCTCTGGCACTGCCGTATTCTGGCTGAAAAATTCAGACTGATCATTCAGGATCGTGGCAATTCCCTTGGCAGTGGTTAACAGTGCCTCCTTCTGACCACGCCATAGAAATCGATCCATCTCGCGGATATAGAGATTGCTCATCGCGATGGGAATGGTCATCAGGATAATGCCGATCACGATGAGTTTCAGTCGAATACTGGTGTTTTTCCAGAACATGGCGGCTTCATCGGCCGATTAGGCGATAGAGACGGAATAATCGACAATCCATTGAAAAACCCAATTTTCGGTGTGATCCTCCTGTCATCTCTGGTGCATGAATTGCCCCGGGATCACGAGCAGGAAACATGGATGATCGATTAGTGGTGCCACCTGTAGCCCACCCCGAACACGGTCTGAATCATTGAGAATGATGGGTCGATTTCCTTGAACTTCTTGCGGATTCGCCGCACATATCCATTGATCGTGTTGCGCTCCACGAAATGCTGGCGTGTGGTCTGAATCAGGACTTCGTAGGTTTTGACGTGACCAGGATTTCTTGCCAGTGCCTCAATCAGCCAGAATTCGGTCAAGGTTAAATGCAGGGGTTCGCCTTTCCAGCGAACAGACATGCTGTTCTGGTCCAGCTCCAGATTGCCGAGTATCAGATGGACCGCATCGCCGGCGTTCTCCTGCGTGGTCGATGCAATGCGGAACAATGATGATACGCGCACCATCAGATACTGGAGTGATGTAGGCTTGGTGATGTAATCCCAGGCATCGAGACGCAATCCGGAAATTCGATCCACATCCCGGTCGCGGGCAGTCAAAAAGATAATCGGCAGATTGGGGCTCATTTGACGCAACACTTTGCAGAGCTCGAATCCGCCTTCGGATTCGTCCTTGAGCATGATGTCCAGAATGGCCAAATCCGGAAGAGAGTGGTTAAACCCTTCGAGTGCCTCGTTCTTGTCGGAATAGGTGCGAACGAAATACCCCTGCTGGGCTAACGCCTCTGAGAGGTTTTCCAGATAGGAGAGGTCATCCTCAACAATGGCAACGGTACGGGGCATTGGGAAGTCTGCATTTCAGTGTAGTGGAAGTATAACCCATGGCAATCAATCTTGGAAAAATAACGGATTATCGCCATCAAATTGCCATGAATTACAAAACCGGTTGCCATATGTAAAGTGTCTAATACCCGTATTAGACAGACTGATTCAACTTTAGGTGTATTCAATGAGTCGCAAATTGTTCATCCCGGTTACCGATGAGATGCTGTATGAGCATCCCGAGTGGATTACTGCCCCGCTATGTCCCTATCAAGCCGATAATCCCTCTCTTCACTGGATGGCGGTGATTGATTCGATATCCCGGAGTCCGGATTCGGAGAAGCAGACTTGTTTGGGTGAGAACAGTTATCGGTACTGGCTGAAATCTCAGGGCAAGCTTCATACCCGTTCAAGCCGGGCATAGCTCAGAACCAGCCATTTTTGACCGGTATTGGGAAAATTAATCTGCACCCTTGCGGATGCTCCCGTTCCCTCGGTCTGAATCACGGTGCCTTCCCCGAACTTGCTGTGGCGCACCGTGCATCCCGGTTCCAGAGGTTGTCCGCCAATATCGGCCATCGTTGGCTTGACGCTTCCTGAACCCGCCTGCAAATTCTGTTGCTGAAAGCTTGACCGGTTTGTGCCCGAGAACAGGTTCTCGGGCAGTTCAGCCAAAAACCGCGATGGCCTGCAGCGCATTTGCTGCCCGAACAGGTTTCTTGACAAGGAGTAGCACATATACAGTTTCTGCATGGCGCGGGTGATTCCGACATAGCAGAGCCGTCTTTCTTCCTCAAGGGTTCCATCGGATATCGAAAGCTGATGCGGAAATAGCCCATCCTCCATGCCGCACAGAAATACGGTGTTGAATTCCAGCCCTTTTGCAGAGTGCAGACTCATCAGCTGCACGCTGTCATATTCCTGTTCGGCACCGCGCGGTCCCGGCTCAAGCGCAGTGTGGTTAAGGAATAGGTTGAGTTTGTCCTCGCGCTGGCCGCCATTCTCCAGCGAATGGCCGGAGGCATGGCTGCTGGCGGCCGTGACGAGTTCTTTCAGGTTTTCGACGCGCGAGATGGCGGTTTCCCCCCGCTCCCTGGAATAATGGTCAATCAGCCCGCTGGCATGAATGGATTCTTCAACGAGGGCATCGAGCTGGAGTTCTGTTGAAAGAGAGGCGATTTTCTTGACGATGCCCCTGAATCGCTTAAGCGACTCCCGGCTTCGTGATGATGTTTCGGGGTCATTGATAACCAGACGACTCGCTTCCCAGAGTGATACGCGCTGCTTGGCCGCGGCGAAGTGAACGGAGTCCATGGTTTTTTTCCCGATGCCTCTTGGCGGCATGTTGACCACTCGGTCGAAAGACGGGTCAGAATCGCGATTTACTGCGAGCTTGAGATAGGACAGCGCGTTCTTGATTTCAGCCCGCTCGAAAAACCGCATGCCGCCATACACGGAGTAGGGAATATCCTGTGCGATCAATTGTTCTTCAAAGGCTCGCGATTGCGCATTGGAGCGGTACAGGACAGCATGTTCACTGTAGGCCTTTCCGCTCGCGACTGATGACCGGATGGCTGAAACAACAAATTGTGCTTCATCGGTCTCTGAGAAGCCTCGGTACACCTGAATCGGTTCTCCGTCGGCCTCGTTGGTCCACAGGTTCTTGCCCAGACGTCCGGAGTTCTGGCTAATGACGGCATTGGCAGCCTGCAGGATGTATCCTGACGAGCGGTAGTTTTGCTCCAGGCGGAAGGTGGATGCAGACGGAAAGATCCGGTTGAAGCCCAGCATGTTCTCGACTCTTGCACCCCGCCAGCCATAGATCGACTGATCGTCATCGCCCACCACGAAGATATTCCGATGCCTGGCGCTCAGCAGCAATGCACATTGAAACTGAATATGGTTGGTATCCTGAAATTCATCGATCAGAACGTGCTCGAACTTGCTCTGGTAGTGTTCTCTGGCAATTTGATTGTTTTTCAGCAGCTCATAGGGGCGAAGCAACAGCTCCCCGAAATCAACCAGTCCGAGCTGCTGGCAGCGTTTTTCGTAGTCCTGATAGATTGAGGAGAAAACTTCGTCCCTAGCCAGCTCATTGGGTAGATTATGCGCTCGATGGCCATCATCCTTGCAGGCATTGATTCGCCACAGCAACTGCTTGGGGGGAAATGCTTTCTCGTCAACCCTCAGTTCCTCCATGGATTTCCTGATTTGCCTGACTTGATCGGCATTGTCGATCACCTCGAATTGCTCGGGCAGGCCGGCAGCCTGCCAGTTCTGGCGCAGCATTCGCAGTCCCAGGGCATGGAAAGTGCCAATCCAAAGTCCCCGGGTTGGCGCGTTCAGCAATTTCTCAATTCGGCCTTGCATCTCGCGTGCGGCCTTGTTGGTGAAAGTCATGGCGATGATTGACCAGGGAGGCGTTCCCTGTTCCTGAATTAGCCAGGCAATGCGATGGACAAGGGCGCGGGTTTTGCCGCTGCCGGCACCGGCCAGAACCAGAACCGGGCCCTGCGGAGCGGCCACAGCCTCACGCTGTGGTTCGTTGAGGGGAGCGAGAATGGATGATTCTTCCATGTTTGTGATTATCGATAACCGGGTACAAGGTTAATCGGGTTCCTGCAGCATATCTGGTCTGTAGAATCCTTTCCAACTGGTTCTTTTCTACTATCGTGATCAGGAAGTATTCTACAATATCACTGCCTTTATTCGAGTTCAAACTGCCCCCTGATTGATTATGAACAAGCCGATCTTTTCAGACGAAAACCTGAATCACGTTGTGGACATGGACCGGTCCCATGTCTGGCATCACCTGGTCCAGCACAAGCCCATGCAGCAAGGAGCGCCAATGGTTATCGTAGACGGCGAAGGCCTCCGGGTTCGCGATACCAATGGCAAGGAATATATCGATGCGGTATCGGGAGGAGTCTGGACCGTCAACGTTGGCTATGGTCGCAAAAGCATTGCCAACGCAGTAAGGGACCAACTGGCAAAGATGTGCTATTTTTCCAATTCTGCGGGCAACGTCCCCGGAGCGAAATTTGCCGACAGGCTGATTGAAAAAATGCCCGGATTGAGCCGCGTGTACTTTTCGACTTCGGGTTCCGAAGGAAATGAGAAGGGGTTTAAACTGGTTCGTCAACTGGCCGCCAAGGAAAATGACGGCAAGAAGCACAAGATCATCTACCGGGACCGTGACTATCACGGCACAACGATTACCAGTCTCTCTGCGTGTGGCCAGCATCAAAGAAAGGACCAGTACGGACCGTTTACGCCTGGATTTATCGCATTTCCGCATTGTCTGGCGTATCACCATGAACGGGGCGATGATCCGGATTTCGGGGTGATTGCGGCCCGCGAGCTGGAACAAGTGATTCTCAGGGAAGGTCCTGACACGGTGGGTGCGGTGATTCTGGAGCCGATCACGGCGGGCGGGGGCGTGATACCGCCTCCAGAAGGGTATTTTGACACGGTCCAGGAGATTTGCACCAAGTACGGCATCCTGATTCACATGGACGAAGTGGTCTGCGGCATGGGCCGAACCGGGAAGTGGTTCGGCTATCAGCACTACAACATCAAGCCTGACATTGTAGTCATGGCCAAGGGAGTTGCCAGTGGCTATGCGGCTATCGCATGTACCGTCACCACCGAGGAACTGTTTGCGAAATTCCTGGCCGAGCCATCGGATACGATGCAGTATTTCCGTGATATCAGCACTTTTGGCGGATGCGCTGGAGGGCCGGCAGCGGCCCTCGAGAATATGCGCATTATCGAGGAAGAGAACCTGCTGGAGAATGTCGCGGAGATGGGTGAATATCTGATGGGTCTCCTTCACGAACTCAAGCAGAAGCATCCGATTGTCGGCGATGTGCGAGGCAAGGGCCTGTTTGCAGGGGCAGAGCTGGTTGCCGATCGCAAGACCCGGATTCCGGTTGACGAGACGGTGATGAACCGAATTGTTGCCGATTGTCTGGAGCAGGGCGTGATGATTGGTCGCACCAACCGAAGTTTCCAGCACTACAACAATACGATCTGTCTCAGTCCAGCCTTGATCTGCACCTGCGATGACCTGGATCAGATTGTCGGCTCAATTGACAATGCGTTGAGCCGAATTCAGCTGTAATTGCTTTCGCGGCGAACCATGGCAAGAGGATTGGTGGCTACGCCCTGGATCGAACAGGGGACCCCATCATTATGAGTGATGTGCTCTAACCAGCTGAGCTACGTAGCCATTGTACCTGAGGGTGTGCGAGAGTACCTGATTCGGGGTTCGAGTGCAATAGACAGTGTCGTCCAATGTGAAAAATAAGCATATAAGGTCAGGGTCAAGCTTCGCGTTTCGGGCCCGGACATGGGACCATCAGGAGATGACAACCTCGAAGAAGCCAATCAAGTGGTTCAGGGCTTCTGTTCCGGTTAACTCCCAATCATAGTCGGAGTCTTGCCCAAGCGGCAGTCACGCTTGCAGTTATGGTTTGGGCGGGGGAGGCGGCGGTGATGGACTTGGAGGTTTTTGCGGGGTAGGTCCTTGATCTCGCCCTCGTATTTCAATGCCTCCACTCATAAGCTTACCTAATTACCACTAATCATAAGTCATGTTTCAGGAGTTTTTCCGGTATGGGAGGCGTTCTCAGGGCAACATGACATTTGTCCTCGTCTCTGCAGCGTTCGAGAAATTCGTTAAGACCGAGGCCTTTCAGGAACTCGACAGGATTGCGCTTCATGGGCATGCTCCTTTTTAATCAAGTGTTTATATCTGCCCTGTTGCATCACAAAACCTACTTATGATTGGTGGTAATTAGGTAAGCTTAAGTAGCATACTGGTCAGAAATCACTTTGATGGCTTCTTCCCATGACTTTTGATTCAGCTTTTTGTCCTCGGCCAGCCCTATTTGCCCGACAGGCTTGATTGAGTCTATTGACTTGTTCAGTAGATCATTCATTTGTTCCAGGACATCATCATCAGCCGCATCCTTCTTATCAACTTGACCCCAAAGAATCTTCCAATCCTTGGTAATGCGTTGCATATCTTCGCTGGTTCGAGTCAATACCGAAGACTTCGATCGAAATTTGAAAACAAGTTCTGCTATAACGAGAAACAAGATAGCCACACTGGATAGTCAGCTATCCAATTCCACTCATCAGGGTGAGCCTCGATCAATCTGGTGACTCCACCGACGGCCGCAAATACCATTAAGAACTGGATGCCTTGGTCTATTTTTCGATACTTGTCTGCAAGGTAATGGTAATATCGATTTAGTCGTTCGGCATCAAGATACCCCTGCCAAATCTCGTTTCTTGTTTGGTCAGATACTGAATCAGCGTGAGACGACATTAAGTTATAACTCAGCGTTAAATTTCATCAGGGTTTTTCGGATTTCAAAATGAGTAATAAAAGATCACTGAAAATTGCAAAAATCAGTCTTGCCCAGCGTGAAATAATAGAATAGAAAACATTGCACTGCAAAGGAGCTGCCAATCCTCTCATCAAGCTGGCTACCGAATGTATATTTACCAAAATCGAGAGGCTATGAACCTCCCAATTCCAGACCAAAGCTCCAGCTCTCACTGATGAGCGTACTTGTTGGAATAACGTTTGCAATTTATCAACTGCCGAACGGGTGTCAAGTTTATTGGCTCGATCACTTCAGGCCAGCCTGCTTTGGGAGCGATGGACTGACAAGCGTTTCAGCGGTTTTTCGTTAATGGGCAGATGCACGATTGCAGCGAAGATTCCCAGTGCCACACTGGCCCACCACATTCCGTCGTAGGAACCTGTCTCATCAAAAATTCGCCCGCCCAGCCAGACTCCCATGAAGCTGCCGAGTTGATGGCTCACGAACACTATGCCAAACAAGGTAGCCATATAGCGAATGCCGAAAACCTGGGCAATAATTCCGGTGGTAAGGGGAACAGTCGATAGCCATAGAATGCCCATGGCACCGGCAAACAGCAAGAGTACAAGTGGCGTCTTGGGTGCCATCAATAATGCCAGGGTAACCACACTGCGGCCCAGATAGATGGTGCTCAGACTGTATTTCTTGCTCCATTTCTGGCCGGCAATCCCTGAACCAATGGAACCAATGATATTCATGATTCCGATAAGGGCTATGCAATATGCGCCGATCAGAGGATCCATGCCCAAATCCTTGACATAGGCTGGCAAGTGCACGGTGATAAACGCAACATGAAATCCGCAGACAAAGAATCCCAGAGTCAGGAGCATGTACCCCTTGTGGCTTAATGCTTCGATCACAGCCGCTCGCAGGGTCTGATCGCTTTGCTCGTTTGACTCTTGATTGCTGGAAGCTCCAGGCAGGCAAAATGCCAGAGGTACCATAATCAGGATTATCACCGCGGAGATCAGGAGCGCATTGAACCAGCCAAAGGCAGCAATGAATCCCTGGCTGACTGGAGAGAATACAACCTGACCCATTGAACCGGCCGCAGTGCCGACGCCCATGACCAGCGATCTCCGTTCGGGTCCGACTGCCCGCACCATCGCTGCAATGGCCAGTGTGAATGCGGAGAAGGCAATGCCCAGTCCGACCATGACTCCACCAGTCAGTTGCAGGAACAGCACTCCGCCGGATTCCGCCATGCCCCAGATTCCCAGCGCATACAGAATCGCCCCGCCAATGATTATTTTGCCAGTTCCATGCTTATCCGCCAGAGCCCCTGCAATGGGCAGGCCCAGACCCCAGAACAGATTCTGTAGGGCCATGGCGAGTCCATAGACTTCCCTTGTCCATCCGTTGGCGCTGGTCATGGGTTCAAGATACAGGCCAAATGAAGAACGTATCCCGAAACCAATCATTGCGATCAGGCAACCAGCAACGAGAATGACCGGGACAGATTGCCAGCTGCTATTTGCTTTGCCCATCATTGTCTATCTCCAACGGATAGTTCTGCTGCATCGGATGTATTCAGGAGTTTTTCCACTCAGGCCTGCGCTTCTCGACAAAGGCAGACATGCCTTCCTTCTGGTCTTCGGTCGCAAAGACCGACTGGAACTGACGATGCTCAAACAGCAAGCCTGATTGCAGATTGGTTTCCAGTGACTGATTGATGCATTCCTTGATCATCTGGATGATCGGAACCGAACACGAAGCAATGCCAGCGGCAATTTGCTTGACCTCATCCAGAAAACCCTCGACTGGAAAGACTCGGGAGACCAGTCCGGAGGACTCGGCTTCCCTGGCATCCATCATGCGTCCGGTGAGGCACATATCCATGGCTTTCGACTTGCCAACGAGTCCGGTCAATCTCTGTGTTCCGCCCCAGCCAGGCAGGGCGCCGATGGAGACTTCCGGCTGGCCAAATTTAGCGTTCTCGGCTGCCAGAATAAAGTCGCACATCATAGCGAGTTCGCAGCCGCCTCCAAGGGCGTAGCCGCTGACGGCCGCGATGATTGGTTTTCGGCAATTCTTTATTTTGGCTTGTAGGTCGGAAGCATTGTCAAAAAGATACATGTCCATGTAGCTCTTGGACTGCATTTCCTTGATATCGGCACCGGCGGCGAAGGCTTTTTCACTGCCGGCCAGAACAATTACCTTGATCTGGTCGTCATTCGACATTACTTGAAATGCTTCGGCTAGTTCTTCCCTGAGTTTGAGGGATATTGCATTCAGTTGCTCGGGACGATTGAAGGTAATTATGCCAATGGCATCTTCCCGATCCGTAATAATGGTTTCGTACTGCATCCTGGTCGTCCTCATAAAATCGCGATCGCCTATTGTATTCGCAAGAAGGCAAGTCGACAGTAAATATTCGCTCCTGTGTTGGGGGCAATTGGAACTTTAAAATTCCGATAGCTGCAGGATACGATGGAAACATGGCTGAACCCATGAATCACGAACTGGCGAAAGGGGGCGCCGAGTTGAAAAACAGCATGCCATGCCAGAGGAACGAGTGAAGACACTGCAATCTGACCTTCAGAGAACGTCAGGGAAGGCTTGAGCGTTTCCGGGCCGTTACAGCCGGCAGTTGCTGGCCATCATTGTCATCATCGGCGTGGCCTTTTACATTTTTGGCCTGCTGATCACCTCGCAATAGCCAAGCTGCTCGCCGTAGCGCGGCTGGCGATGCCTACGGTTCGGTTCCGGATCCACTAGCACTTCAATGATCGCCGGAATACGGACACAATAGCTGGGTTAGGGAAACCGTAAAGCAGGCCGTACGATCCATCTTCCTGAATCGCCTGACGATTCGGAAGCTGCCATGTCCTTTTCGGGAAAACCAGCCAGTGCCACTGCAGGCTGGACAATCCTATACTCGCTGCGTCTGCACTGTGAATGGAAAAAAATGCATGCAGACGCTCCAAATCCTCTTGTGTCTCCACAAGCCATAGAACTCGACCTATTGAATGCAGATGCCTAGGGTTTGGGGTCTAGTTGGCTTGACCTGGCTACAATGTCATCATGATTCACCGCTTCTCCGGTGATCTCGAATTATTCCCGGCGTTTCAAAACTAACTGGCGTTCGGTTTCCAGCTCTTCCTATTCCTAGGTATCCAGAAAACGCTAAATTGCGATCTTCATCGGATAGTGTGGCGTCCTGCCCCGTTTTTGCCTAAAGCTTCAAGACGATTTTTCATGTCTACTGTTAAACGGGCATTTGCCGTAGGTTCACTCACGATGCAATTTACAGACAAAGTGAAATTCGGGCCAATAATTGTGCTGGTTCTAATGGGACTTTTGAAAAACTGCGGCGGCAGTGTCTCTGATCCTTGCCGAAAAAGGATTTGTATTACAATAGAGACGATTACATGTTCGTTTCCAGCTCGTCAGAATCCTGGTGTGCCTCCAGCTTTTCACAATAACTAAACCGATCAATCATGAAATTCGACAAGATATACGAAAGGGCTTGCAAGGATCCGGAAGGATTCTGGGCTGAGGCAGCTGAAAACGTTCACTGGTACAAGAAGTGGGACCGGGTTCTGGACGACTCGGATGCGCCCTTTTATCGATGGTTCACGGGTGGTCAGACCAATGTTTGCTACAACGCAGTGGATATCCATGTCGCAAACGGACGCGGTAATCAGACTGCCATCATTCATGAAAGCCCAATTACCCACTCGCGACAAACACTCAGCTATCAGGAACTTCAACAAGGAGTTTCGCGGTTTGCAGGGGCCTTGAAGGCCAATGGCATTGAACAGGGGGACCGGGTCATTATCTACATGCCCATGATTCCCGAGGCGGTAATCAGCATGCTGGCATGCGCTCGCATCGGGGCAATTCATTCAGTGGTTTTTGGCGGATTTGCGGCCAATGAACTGGCGGTCAGGATTGACGACTGTCAGCCAAAAATGATTGTGGCATCTTCATGCGGCATTGAGCCTGGAAGAGTAGTGGAATACAAGCCGCTATTGGACAGGGCTATCGAAATGGCCAGGCACAAGCCGGATGCCTGCGTTGTTTTTCAACGCCCTCAGGCTGAGGCATCCATGATTGATGGGCGTGATATTGATTGGCTTGATGCAGTCGGCCGGGCTGAAGATGCAGACTGTGTTCCGGTCTTGTCGACTGATCCTCTGTACATTCTGTATACATCGGGGACCACGGGTCAACCCAAGGGAGTGGTTCGGGATACTGGAGGGGGCATTGTTGCTCTCAAGTGGACCATGAAGAATATCTATGACACGAATCCGGGGGAAGTATACTGGGCGGCTTCGGACGTTGGCTGGGTGGTAGGACATTCCTACATCGTCTATGCTCCCCTGTTCAATGGCAATACCACCATCGTTTTCGAGGGCAAGCCTGTTGGCACCCCGGATCCCGGAGTGTTCTGGCGGGTTATTTCCGATCATCAGGTCAAGGTGCTTTTTACGGCGCCAACAGCGTTTCGAGCGATCAAGCGCGAAGATCCGAATGGCGAATACATAGCAAAGTACGATATTTCCTCTCTCAAGCATCTTTTTCTGGCGGGAGAGAGAACCGATCCGGACACCCTGGACTGGGCGCGTCAGCAACTGAAGGTTCCGGTTGTCGATCACTGGTGGCAGACCGAAACCGGTTCTGCGATTTGCAGCAATTGCATGGGCATCGAACCGTTGCTTATCAAGGATGGTTCTCCGACCAGACCAGTGCCGGGCTGGCAGCTCAAAGCGGTGGATGACAGCGGCAATCCTGTTGAGACTGGAGACATAGGCGCATTGGTAGCCAAGCTGCCATTGCCGCCGGGAACCTTTCCGACCTTGTGGAATGCACGCGATCGATATTTTGATTCCTACCTCAGTAATTTCCCTGATCACTATGAAACGGGTGATGCCGGATACATTGATGAAGACGGCTATGTGTTCGTGATGTCGAGAACCGACGATGTGATCAACGTTGCGGGACATCGACTGTCAACAGGAGCCATAGAAGAGGTACTGGCCTCGCATCCGGATGTTGCCGAGTGTGCGGTGCTCGGCGTAAATGACGACCTCAAGGGCGAGTTGCCTTTGGGGTGTCTGGTTCTGAATACCGGGGTTGACCGGGATCCTTCAGAAATTATTTCGGAATCTGTACAGCTGGTCCGCAGCAATATCGGTCCGGTTGCAGCATTCAAGCTGGCGACTGTTGTTGATCGCTTGCCAAAAACGCGCTCCGGAAAAATCCTGAGAGCCACCATGAAAAAAATTGCCGACGATACGCCGTGGAAAATGCCCGCCACCATCGATGATCCTGTGATTCTTGATGAAATCACCGCGGCTTTCGCTTCAATTGGCTATCCAAAATCCTGATTAGGGCCGGGCGCTGCAATCCGATGAAGCATGCTTTCATCATGGATCCGATTGAGAAGATCAAGCCATGGAAGGACACCACCTACTTTCTCATGAAAGCCTGTGCAGAGCGGGGCCATGAAGTCTGCTGTTTGGATCAGAGAGACCTGCATACCCGGCATGACCAGCTTTTTGGGTGCGTGAACTGGCTGCAAATCCATGATGACGAAAGCAATCCCTATTTCATAGCCCATTCTCAGACCATTGCGATTTCAGGGGTCGATGCGGTCTGGATTCGAACCGACCCGCCTTTTGACAGGCGGTATTTCTACACCACCTTGCTGCTGGAACTGCTGCCGGCATCGGTGCGCGTTATCAATTGTCCGGAAGGCCTTCGCAATTACAATGAAAAGCTGTCAGCACTCAAATTCCCGGATCTGACCCCCCGCACTCTGGTGACCTCCAGTATCGATGAGATTGCGGAGTTCGCAAAACAGCGTGGACGAGTCACCATCAAGCCCATTGACGGTTTTGGAGGCAAGGGCATCGTGTTCTTTGGGGCCGGTGATTCAACTGATGATCTAAAGGCGCAGATTCAGGACAGTCATCGCTGGGTAATTGTTCAGGAGTACCTGCCAGCGGCAACCGAGGGCGACAAGCGGATTCTGCTGCTGGACGGCGAGCCGTTAGGAGCAATTCTCAGAGTGCATGCCGATGGCGAGGAGCTGAATAACATGGATGCCGGGGGGGTTGCGCATGCCGCAAAATTGACTTCCGGAGACATGGACATTTGCCGGGTCTTGAAGGAACCTCTGAAGAGTGAAGGAATATTTTTTGCCGGGATCGACATCATTGGCAATAAATTGATCGAGATAAACGTCACCAGTCCAACAGGCCTGCAGGAAATGACCCGCTTCGACGGCATCGACTATCATCACCGGATAATTCAGGAACTGGAGTCGAAGGCGCTGTGCTAGGGATGCAAGACTTTCGGGCTTGGGTGCTGCTCATTTCAACAGTAATGAAAGGACCGTGTCGAAACGAGTGAAATCTCGCCAGGGCCGTCAAAGATGCCCGCCCACTGATGCGTCCAGCAAGGCAACTGAGCACCGTGCAAAATTTCCGCGCATTCAGCTTATCGACTACCTGCGGGGTGTCGCACTACTGGGCATGACGATCATTCACGGGGCCTGGAATCTCGAGTTCTTTGGCTTCCTTGCGCCCGGGACAAGCCATCAAGTTTTCTGGTCGCTGTTCGCGGCACTGGTGGCCGGGAGTTTTCTGGTTCTCGCCGGAGTCAGCCTGCGTCTCGCCCATGCTGCCGGGATTCGGTGGCGGTCCTGGGGTCGGCGGTTCGCCATTATAGTGTTGGCTGCCGGATGTGTGACAGCCGTGACGGCCGTGGTGACGCCCGATGTATACATTCGCTTCGGCATCCTTCATATGATTGCTGCCGGATCCATTCTTGGACTGGGGGTGCTGCGTTGGCCTGGATGGACGATTCTGGCGTGTGCGGCAGCGGTTGTCGTGATCAACTTCACCATTCCTGCTGACTGGCTGGAGGGTGCAACGAGCTACATACTAGGTTTTGAGGCAGTGCCGCCGCCGGCCAGTGACTACCGGCCCATCTTTCCCTGGCTGGCATCGGTGCTGTTCGGCATCAGTGGAGCCAGGCTCTTGCAGGATATGGGTTGGTGGGCAGTTTTGGGGAGAATTACCTTTACCGGGCGGCCGAGCCGGATGCTTTGCTGGCTAGGCCGCCACAGCCTTGCCTACTACCTGATTCATCAGCCGGTACTATTTGGATTATTGTGGGCAGTTTTGAAGGTTTCAGGATGAGGGTCAACAGGAGACTTATAGACTTAAGTGCGAATTTCTTGATTTACATCATGTAGTCATCAATAACATGAAAAATATTCGCTCATGGATAGCGGTTAAAGCATCACATTCTGATTCATGTCAATTAATTTCATTTCCCCAATTCCACTCTGAAGTGCAACACCTCGGGGGTCGGCAGCGTATTGCAAACGGCTAGCAGGCGGATGACAATCTCCATGTCAATGTCAACAGCAACGGAGAACCGTCATGCACAAGAGCTGCCGCTAGCTGGCCTATGGTGAACGATGCCAGATCAAGGCCCTGTTGTTCCAGTTCACCTTCGAGGATTACACCGGGGTGGCTTCGCATCATTGTGGCTTGTTACACGGTAATCCTAATATTACTTCGCTTTCCGATCATTCTAACATCATTGAGAAAGCTGGGATCGGTCAGCCCGTCCCGGGTATATACAATATTGAAATCTCCCGATTGCACGCGATCTCCAAAAACAGATAGACCGTAACCGGGTCAAATTGATTGGATGTCCATTCCAGCCCTTCCACATCCGGAAATTGGAAATGGATTGCCTCAACCCATTCGGCGGTATAGGCATAGCTTTTTGGAGTTGCAGAGATAAGCTGGCTACGCTTAATATGCCATCGCTTGAGGTCCGGTTCCCGCAAGGAGACAAGTGTCAGGTTGCGAGCCACTTCAAGTCTTCCTTGCGCTCTGTCCTCTACCCTGTTCCCGGGGACTCGTTTGCGCTTGGCTTTGGCAGGGACATCATGGAATATCGTCTCAAAGACGGCAGCCTCTAAGGTTTCGCCTGCATAGAGCGAGGGAACACATTGTCCGTTCTCGTCTTCAATCGGCGCAAAACAGGGCAGATTGCCCTGGCATGGATTAAATCCTTTCATATGGACACTGTTGACTTCGTAGCCCGAATGACGGTTCGTTTAGGTGACACGCCCTCGAAGGGCTGAATTATTCCCGTGGATTTCGGACAAACCGGGACCCATTCTCAGTGTAACGATAGCCTGCAATTTCCCAGCACTGAAAATATCGAAAAATTATCAGCTTCGATTACCTGAACTTGGTAAACTCATGCTATCGGTGATTGTTAACGATGGACAAATTAACTGCTATGGAACCTGGCAGTTCGATTTACTTTCCACACATCTCAGACTGCATATGCAAGCAGGAGATTTACTCAGTGGATTGCGGGACCAGAACAGGACAACAAATAACCGCAGCAGATACCGTCAGGACAATCCAATCAAGAAATAACCATGCAACATCGGGAAATCATAAGCACTGATCAAGCACCAGGTGCAATAGGCACCTATTCTCAAGCGGTCAGGGTTGACAGGACCGTCTATATTTCCGGACAAATCCCACTGGATCCCAACACCATGGTGGTGGTTGGCGAGTCATTTGCCAAAGCCGTACATCAAACCTTCAGGAACCTTCATGCCGTCTGCGAAGCCGCTGGCGGCAATCTGGGCAGCATCGCCAAGCTTAACATCTACGTCACCGACCTGTCTGAATTTCCGATTCTCAATGAAGTCATGGCCGAGTACTTCATCGAGCCCTACCCTGCCCGTGCCGTGGTCGGCGTATCCGCCCTGCCGAAAGATGTTCCACTGGAAATCGAGGCAGTCATGGTCCTTGACTAAAACCGCCCGCGGGCCATGAATTCCACCTCAAGATACGCTTTGATTTACCGGATAGTCACGCTGCATGGAGCAAACCAGTTCCCAAAGTCAGGGACTGCGTGCAGGTCGAACTGGGCAGGTACGCCTATCGCATTCCAAAAACACTGCACAACTCGGGAGCCCAGCCTGTGACAGCTCCCTCTCTGACAGAAATTTCTCCCTACATTCGGCTCATGCGATTGGACCGTCCAATCGGCACCCTGCTTCTTCTCTGGCCAACCCTATGGGCACTCTGGCTAGCGGGCAATGGCCAGCCTAGCTCAACCGTTGTACTGATTATGCTTGTCGGAACCGTAGTCATGCGATCGGCCGGCTGCATCATCAACGATTTCGCCGACCGTAAAATCGACGGACATGTTGCCAGAACGCGAGACAGGCCCCTGGCAAGCGGCGCTCTGAGTGTCAGCAAGGCAATGGCCCTGTTTGCGGCATTAATCCTGTTCTCTGCATGGCTAGTCATGCAGCTGAACATGCTCTCGGTTACAGTCAGCCTCTTTGCCCTGGTGGTGGCAGTGATCTACCCTTTCACAAAACGCATCACCCACCTGCCGCAATTGGTACTAGGCATCGCGTTCTCAATGGGCATTCCAATTGCCTATGCTGCACTTACCAATAGTTTGCCGCTAGAGTGCTGGCTCCTGTTTGCCGCAAACTTTTGCTGGATCGTCGCCTATGATACCTATTATGCAATGGCCGACCGGGACGACGATATTCTGATTGGCGTCAAGTCAACTGCAATCTTGTTCGGCAATGCCGACCGGAGCGTGATACTGGTCCTGCAATTGATCGCACTCCTAATCCTAGCTTACATCGGGATCAATCAGACCCTAAGCTGGCACTTCTACATTGGCATTGTCTTGTGCATGGGAATCGTCGCCTATCAGCAGGTTCTGACCCGAGAACGAATCCCCGAGAACTGCTTCAAGGCCTTCCTGAACAATAACTGGTTCGGTGCCGTGATACAGTTTGGATTGATGCTTGGACTGATTGAACAGCCATGATCCATAAACTGAACATGAGCCTCCCCGTCAAATACTGCAATCTCTGCGGATCCAGAACAAGAATTGGCGTGCCTGATGGAGATAACCGGGAACGCCACATCTGCCAGACATGTGGTCACATCCAGTACCAGAATCCAAAAGTAGTGGCTGGCAGCATCATTACCCATGAAGACCAGATACTGCTTTGCAAACGGGCCATAGAGCCGCGCTCCGGCTACTGGACAATACCCGCCGGTTTTCTGGAAAACCATGAAACAATCCAGCAAGGATCCATCCGCGAAACCTGGGAAGAGGCTAGAGCCGGTATTACCGATATGCATCTCTTCCAAATAACCAACCTCACTCGTATCGGGCAAATCTATATCATTTACCGCTCTGTACTCGCCGATCCTTTTACTTTCGCACCCGGACCCGAAAGTCTCATCGTCGAATTGTTTGACGAAGACAGGATCCCATGGGATGCCATGGCCTTCAGGGTAATCAAGACATCGCTCAGGCGATTTCTTGAAGAGCGAACAGCCGATGCCTTCACCATGCTGGTTGACACTCTGGAATGAACAGAATCTCACCATGAAAGATACAGAAGTTTTCGAATCGCGATTTCAAAAATACATTACAAATTCATGAATTTTCGTGATTTGATGAATCGGAGCCAGCGCTGATGTTGCGATTTATTCACAATAGAAGGGAGAATAGGCCTACTTTTTGATTTACAGGTTTTGTTTGTTTCATCTTTGTAAATTTATGTTTTATTCTATTGTATTAATTGACTTATTCATATTTTCTCAAAATTCTTGGAATCGTTGCTTTTCTTCACAATACCCGCTCTCCAAGCCATTTGTCGCAATTTATCCACATAATTATCCACAGATTCTGTGAGTAACCCCTCAAATACTCCACGAACACTGGGTACAGGATTTGCGGTTACGTACAGAATCTCAATCTCAGCATGCCCTGAGCAAGAAATTAGCCAGCGGAAATCCCAATAGCCTTGATTCAGGGTGTGAAATGCCATCAACCAAAAAATCAGGATTCATGATCAGTGTCGCTGTTCCAGTCCCGTTGAGACGGACTTTCGACTATCGGTCCGAGGTCGACATTAAGCCCGGCTCAAGAGTCCTGATTCCGTTTGCGCATCGTCATCTGGTTGGTGTAGTAGTACCCGTCCCGCCTGACAAATCAGTGAGGAAACACAAAAATGTCATTCATGTCCTGGATGACCGGCCATCCATTTCACCAACCATGCTGGAGTTTTATACCTGGTCTGCCAACTATTACCACCATCCAATTGGAGAGGTCATACATGCCGCTCTTCCACCAAATCTCAGAAAGGCGGTCAAGCTGTATGATCCAGACACTCCGGAATACTATATGCAAAACTCGGACATTCCGGAACATGAAGCACTGAGCATGATCACGCGCGCACCAAAACAAGAACAACTCTACTCGTCTCTATCCAAAGGGAAATGCCTGTGCTTTGACGAAATCCAGAAGCTCCCACAGGTATCGGATATTCGAAATATTCGTGGTGGCTTGCAGAACCTGACAAAAAAAGGGCTGGTTATCCAGACCCATCGACCCGCCGGTGACTTAAGACCATTTGAAGGTACGCTCAATCCGGAACAATCCGAAGCCCTGTCAAATATCAAGGCCGCTGAACAGGGATTCCATACCCATCTTATTCACGGTATTACTGGAAGCGGAAAAACAGAAATCTATCTCCAGGCGATTCATGACTGCCTGAAACAGGGCCAGCAAGTCCTAGTGCTTGTTCCCGAGATATCATTGACCGAGCAACTGGTGGAAAGATTCGTCAACCGCTTTGGTGACCGCGTCCATTGCTATCACTCTGGAATCAACAAGGCACAGCGATATCGAACCTGGTGGAAGGCCAGAAATGGAACTGCAGGGGTAATACTCGGCACCCGCTCTGCGGTGTTTATGCCCATCCTTGACCTTGCCAGAATCGTCGTCGATGAAGAACATGATTTGTCCTTTAAGCAAATGGACGGGTTTCGCTATCATGCTCGTGATCTCGCAATCAAGCGAGCGAGCCTTCATGATGTTCCAATCATTCTCGGATCGGCAACTCCATCCATAGAATCCATGCAAAATGCCCATTCCGGCAAATATCATCTCTCAACCTTGAGAAAACGTGCCGGGGAAGCCAATCTACCAAAAATCCAATTCGTTGATTTACGCCAGCAACCCACGCAACACGGTCTATCTCCCTCACTGATTTCAGCGATCAGGAAGCAGCTTGAAAATTCACAACAAACCATTCTATATATCAATCGTCGTGGATATGCCCCCATTGCAGAATGCCCCAATTGCAAATGGCGTGCCTGTTGCGATCGTTGTGATACATACTTAACCTATCACAAGACCTCGAACCGGTTGTGTTGTCATTATTGCGGGAAAACATTCGAGACTCCCGAAATTTGTCCACAATGCCGATCAGGACTGTTTTTTCGTGGTGCAGGGACGCAACGCATTGAAGAATCATTGGGGAATCTGTTTCCCGATGCATCCATCCTGAGATTTGACCGAGACAGGATTCGGTCATTTCGCCAGCTCCGGGACACCTTGGACGCCATTAACAGTGGACAGGCAGATATTATCGTCGGCACTCGAATGATTTCCAAGGGCCATGATTTTCATGGAGTTACCTTGGTCGGAATCATCAATGCCGACCAGGGACTATTCAGTATCGACTTTCGAGCTCCTGAACAACTGTTCCAGGATCTTTTGCAGGTTTCCGGCCGATCTGGCCGTGGGCAGGACCCGGGTCGGGTTTTCATCCAGACCCATCATCCGGATAATCCATACATGGAGATGGTCCGCAATCAGGATTATGATTCATTTTTCGAGAGTTGCCGTGAGGAACGCAAGCTCGCTCATGTCCCGCCATTTTCCAGTTTCGCGCTGTGGCGAGTGGAATCACGCGAACGGCAAGATGGCTTTCGGTTCTTGCGTACAGTCAAGCAATATGGGGATTCCCTACTCGCATCCATGAATCTGGCAGCAGTTAAAATCATGGACCCTGTAGACTCACCCATTCTCCGCATCGATGAGTGGCATCGATTTCAACTTTTGGTGAACTCAACCACTCGCGCTCACCTGCACCAGCTCCTGAAGCATTGGGTATACTCAGTTGAAAGTATCCCCAATAACCAGAAACTGCGTTGGTCTCTTGATATCGATCCAATGGAAATGTACTAGCACATTGTAGTCCTTGGTCTTGAATATTGTATCAAGATTCAAGACAGGTCATCTCCAAGGCAAACTGCAATTCCCTTGCAGGCAGTACAGGCAAAATTCGGGGGTTATATACGAGTAACAAGTTTATTGATTTATGTCATGTAATCAATAACATGAAAAACATTCACTCAAAGATGGCGAGTGAAGCATAACATTCTGATTCTTATCAGTTAACTTCATTTTTTGTTACTTGAGTATATAAGCCCCCAAAATTCGATAGCGGATCATTTTGAAGGTTTTGGGACCGGGTGTAGCGTGGCGGCCCGGAAGCCGCCCCTGTACTTCATGCTGATTGCCGGTCCAGCACCAACACAAGCAGCAATTACCAGTGCGGCCCAAGCTGCAGGGATTCACCCTGCATCAATTTCCACAGGCATGGGAAGTCATCACAGATCGAACTTGCGAATCAAGTGATGTCGCATACCTTCTACTTACGCTCTCGATCAGGA
>JAPOSW010000007.1 GCA_026709505.1 Gammaproteobacteria bacterium
CTCGCGGATCGACAGGCCTCTGGACATCAGAACCTTGATCTGGCATCGTTCATCGTAGGCCAGCTGGCGGTAGCTCTTGCACATGACAGTTCTCCGTTATGTTTGACATGGAGATTGTCATCCGCCCGCTGGCCGTTTGCAACACGCCGCCGCCCCACGGGGTGTTGCACTTCAGAGTGGAATTGGGGGCTATTCCCGGTTAGACACTCCATTGAGCAAGAGGGCGGAGCCTTTGTTATGTATAATTCTGTTCGTAAAAATCAAAAATCCTTCCCATGGCCTCTACTTCGCAGCAAGATTCTTGTTTTCGGCAACTTGCCACAAAGCTACATTCAGCATTTTAATAGTCTTTTTGATTATGTCAACTAATATTTTGTATTTTTTATATGGATTATCATAATCATGATTTCTCATGATCAAAAAGGCGGGGGCAAAATCGGATATCAACTTCCTCCCGCTCGAGCTATTGCTATTGCACAGGCGCAGAAAGAACGTCTCGCCTACATCGATTTCAGAATCTGCTTTCTGGGAACCATTGGCCGCAACGACCTTGTAACCCGATTTGGCATCAAGGGAGCAGCGGCAACCCGGGACATGGCCTTGTACAGAGAATTAGCCCCAACCAACCTGAGATACGATACCAAGGCGAAAATTTACGAGCGTTCAGAGCTGTTCATGCCTCTATACAATGCTTCGTCCAACCAGGTTCTGGCAGCACTTGCATATGGATTCGGGGATGACTTCGTTGGCACAAGCCGGCCATTGATTTCCTGCGAGATACCTACACAGCTGAATAGACCGCCACTCTCAATGCTGTCCGTCCTGACCCGTGCTATACATCAGGGCAAGGCGGTAAAAATTGATTATCGATCCCATAGTAGCGGCAAGACTACCCGAGAAATTGTTCCATTTGCGCTGGTCGACAACGGGCTACGCTGGCACATCCGGAGCTATGACCGAAAACAATCCAAGTTTTCCGATTTCGTCATCACGCGCATATCGAACCCGATGATCATCGACAGCATTATCGAGGATCATGAAACCCGGGAATCGGATATCCAGTGGAATCGTATCCTGGAGCTGGTACTCGTACCGCATCCCAATCTCAGGCATCCAAAAACGGCAGAAGTCGATTACGCCATGAAAAACGGAGTGCTGAACATCAATCTCCGAGCCGCCGTTGCAGGCTACGTACTTCGACGATGGAACGTCGACTGCTCAGAGAACCACAGCCTGAAAGGACCGGAATACCACCTCTGGCTACAGAACCGTCCAGCACTCTATGGCGTGGAAAATCTCGTCATCGCCCCCGGCTACGAGGAAGCCGGGTCAAAATAGCCCTGATCTATCGCTTCGTATCAGCTATCCTGAAGAAATCAACCGACTCATCGCAGAACGGCGGATTTCACGACAGCGAACCGGAATCTGTGAAAGCCATACGCTGAATCCGGCGAATGGCTGCCCGCGAGAAGCCCGATGGGTCAACGCAAGAGCTGTTTGAATCATTGACATGAAAAACGTCTTTGAACATACAAAGACGCACTAAACTTTGACTCCCTTACGGCGAATCATGCAGCCGATCATGCCAGCAGCAATTCCAACCAATACCGAAAACGTCAATTCAAGGGCACCGATTTGTGCAAGCGAGAATCCAGAAAATATCATGGCTTCCAACATTCCGACAAGACCGCCTAGGCTTCCAGCTAGATAGGGTTGGCGAGTCATCATGCCAATGCCGAGACCGAGTATTCCCGGCAGGCTCAGGGCATTGCTCGCCAAGGTTCCCAGAATTTCAAGCATATCCCAATCCCGGGTTCATTCCGCAGGCGAGCCGATGCTATAACTTTGGTGAGTGCCGGCATTTGCCAGTGCATCCACCCACAACCTGCCGGGCCTTGTAGCCGATACCGGATTCTTCAATTTCTCATATTCCTCAAGCCAGTTCGGCGGTAGCTTATGCGCAACTCCTTGATGACAGCCGATGCAAGTAATGCCCTCGTCTATTCCTCTTTGGTGCTCCGAACTGGCACGAGTTTCCTGAATGGTAAAATCCATGTATTCAAACGCATGACAGTTGCGACACTCCCGGCTGTCGGTGGCCCTCATCTTTTTCCATACCGTCTTGGCCATGTCGATCCTCCTTGCTTCATACTTCTCCCTAGTGTCAATGCTACCAATTAACTCGTAAAAGACATCCTTAACCGCAATGGCCTTGGCCTTCATCTTGTGATCCCACTCTTTCGGCACATGGCAGTCAGAACATACCGCTCGCACGCCAGAGTGGTTGTAGTAGTGGACAGTCTGACGGTATTCACCAAGGTTGGTCTCCATGGAATGGCACGAGACACAAAACTCCTCAGAGTTTGATGCTTCGATAGTCCAGTGAAATCCGCCCCAAAACAAAATACCGATCAGAAATCCTGAAATCAGCGTAAAGCCAACGCTGAATTGGGTACTCGGGCTCCAGAACCAGTCCCAGAGTCGGCTAAGCCGATTGCGTTTGTCTTGCCGATTATTCATGGCAATGATCTTTCCCGATTCCAATCAGTTTGTTGAAGCAGACGAGCGAAAAAGGTTGTTTACCAAATCAGGAGCGGCCACTTGCGGCACATGGCACTGATTGCAAAAATATCGCGTGCCCGCCACATGATCAAGTTCATAGCCATCACGGTCAAGATAGTGCGTCATGGACAGGGTAGGTGCATTACGCTCTCCAGCCTTCGTCCAGTCATGACAGGATAGACACTGATTGGTTCTGAGGTCAATTTGGTACTGGGATATGCCATGCGGAATGAGCGGCGGCTGCTGGCGGTAATTGCGTTGCATGCGTTGCTCAACCTGTTGATACAAGTTGCCCAGATTTACTGGCTCATCAACCGCAGCGTTGCGAAGGCTGGCTATGCCGCTTGATTGAGCGAAAACTATGCCGCACAAGCCCAGAAATGCCGCAAGCAGGCAACTGATGACCAGTCTGGATAATGTTTTCATGGGAATGCTCCTGTGGTTGTCTTGTGAATTGCAAATCAAGCGCGCAATACCTTGCAGGCACATTTCTTAAAATCGGTCTCTTTCGAAATCGGGCATGTTGCGTCAAGCGTCAACTTGTTCGTGAGCTGCCCCTCATCAAACCAAGGCATGAACACCAGACCTTTCGGCATTTTGTTCCGGCCACGGGTTTCAACTCGGCTGAAAACCGTTCCTCGGCGCGTTACAAGCTCAATTTCCTGCCCCCTGCGCACACCTCGTTCACGGGCATCCTGAGGATGCATGTACACCATGGCCGCCGGGTAAGAGCGGTGCAGTTCCGGAACACGCCGAGTCATTGAGCCAGAGTGCCAATGTTCCAGTACACGACCAGTAACCAGCCACAAATCATATTCGGAATCCGGGCTTTCGGCTGCGGGCTCGAAGGGTGCAAAAATGATATTTGCCCGTCCGTCTGGCTTGCCATAAAACTGAACGCCCTTTCCAGCTTCGACATATGGATCGTAGCCCTCCCGGAAACGATACTGCGTCTCCTTGCCCTCCACCACAGGCCAGCGCAAACCGCGCACTTCATGGTATGTGTCAAAATCAGCCAGGTCATGCGCTTTTCCCCGCCCGAATTGCGCATATTCTTCAAACAGCCCCTTTTGCACATAGAACCCGAAGTCGGCACTTTCCTGATTGTCAAACCCTTCAGCGATATCGCCGAGCGGATACTTGTCGACTTCTCCATTGGCAAACAGAATCTCAAACAACGATTTGCCACGCAATTCCGGTTTCTTGGCCAATAATTCTTCGGGCCAGACATCTTCAGTCTTGAATCGCTTCGAGAATTCCATCACTTGCCACAGATCCGATCTTGCTTCACCCGGTGCATCAACCTGTTGATGCCAGAACTGGGTACGACGCTCGGCATTGCCGTAGGCTCCTTCTTTCTCAATCCACATCGCAGTAGGCAGGATAAGGTCGGCAGACATCGCAGTCACAGTCGGGTAAGGTTCTGAAACCGTAATGAAATTATCGGGGTTACGGTAGCCAGGAAAACCTTCCTCATTGATATTCGGGGCGGCCTGCAAATTATTGTTGCACTGCACCCAATGGCAATTCAAGTCCCCGTCTTTCAGTTTTCGGTGCTGTAACACTGCGTGGAAACCGGGTTTCGCGGGAATTGTTCCCGGCGGAATGTTCCAGGCGGTCTCACAGATTTCACGATGCTTGTCTTTCATGACTACCATGTCGGCGGGCAGACGATGCGCAAAAGTACCCACTTCACGAGCCGTGCCGCAAGCCGATGGCTGTCCGGTCAACGAAAAAGGCGAATTGCCCGGCTCGGCAATTTTCCCGGTAAGCAAATGCACGTTGTACAAAAGGCCATTAACCCATGAACCACGAGTATGCTGATTAAAGCCCATTGTCCACAAACTCATGACTTTTCGATCAGGGTCGGCGTACTGGACAGCCAGACGCTCCAGATTTGCGGCAGGCACTCCCGACATTTCAGACACCCGATCAACCGTGTACTCACCGACCGCTGCCGCATATTCATCAAAATCAATCGGGGTTAACTTGCCATGCTTACCGTCGTGTGCAGGATTTTCGGCAGCCTGCTCCAGCGGATGGTTCGGGCGCAGTCCATAACCAATATCAGTCGCTGCCCTGGTTATGTTGACATGGTTTTCGACGAACTCTTGATTTACCGCTCCGTTTTCAATAATGTAGTTGGCAATGTAGTTCAGAATTGCCAGATCGGTCTGCGGCACAAAAACCAGCCCATTGTCAGCCAGCTCAAAACAGCGATGCTCAAAGGTCGACAGCACGTGTACTTCCGCGCCCGGCTTGGTCAACCGGGTATCGGTCAGACGTGACCACAGGATCGGGTGCATCTCCGCCATATTCGAACCCCATAGCACAAAGGTATCCGCATATTCCAAATCGTCATAGCACCCCATGGGCTCATCAATGCCGAAACCGCGAATGAACGCGGCTACAGCTGAAGCCATGCAGTGCCTTGCATTGGGATCGATATTATTGGAACGAAGACCGGCTTTCATGAACTTGGCGGCAGCATAGCCTTCCCAGACTGTCCACTGACCCGAGCCAAACATGGATACGGCCGATGGCCCCTTGTCGCGAATTGCGGATTTCCACTTCTCGGCCATGATATCGAAAGCCTCGTCCCAGGACACCGGTTCGAACTCCCCATTCTTGTCAAAAACACCGTTTGACTTGCGAAGAAGAGGGGTCTTCAGCCGATCTTCACCGTACATGATTTTTGACAGGAAATAGCCTTTGATACAGTTCAATCCTCGGTTAACCGGTGAATCCGGGTCACCTTGCGTTGCTACAACGCGACCTTCCTTGGTGCCTACAAGCACCGAACAGCCAGTGCCGCAAAATCGACAGGCTGCCTTGTTCCAGTTAATGCCAGAATCCCGAACCTGGGCATTTGCCTCCCCATAGGAAAATTGAATTCCAGCTACCGAAGCAGTTGCTGCCGCTGCTGTAGATTTAAGAAAATTTCGACGGGATTCAGAAACAGTCATTTGAACATCTCCAGATATACTAGTTCTTTGCTGGCAAGACCGACCCCATGCAGTCAGTCTCCTCAAAATGGTGATAAGTGAGAGCGAGCGAAATGACGCCGGGAATTTGATGTAGATCCATTATGGTCTCAGAGGCGAACCTCTCTGGCATATCTTCGACAACAACGACGATTCGCCCATCATCCGATCGAGCATGGACTTCAACTCCCTTGATCGTTGCCATCGCCGTTATGGCCGATGAAGCGAGTTCGGGTGTGGTATGTACGAGACAGCCGCAGATATTCATGTCATCAATCTCTCTTCTACAACGGAACTCATGCTAATGGCATCGGACGGACAAACGCTAATGCATGCACCACAACCGGTACAGGACTCGCTATTGACAATAATTGCGCCAACTGGCTTGACTCGCAAATCGAACTTCAACGCTTCATGATCACAAAAGCCTGTACAGCTACGGCATGACACGCCGCTCATCAACAGGCAGGATTCTCCGGGTACTGCAATCAGGTTCCACGGCTTTTGTGCCGTATCAAAAAACACGGGTTCACTGCAGGCTTCAACACAGGCTTGGCAAAATGTGCAGGAACCAGATCGAAAGTCCAGCATTGGTGTGCCGGCTGGGCCTTCGAACAGAATGGCTTCTGGGCAGGCATCACGGCAATCGCCACAGGACGTGCAATGCGCGCGAATAGCGGTTTCGTCAGTCCAGGGAAGTCTTTGCACCCCTCTACGCCAGGCACCGGTCTGCTGGCGTGGCGAGAGTTCAGCAACTGTGGGCAACTTCATAGCTGCAAAGCCGCTTGACCTACTTTTCCGCGGAAATCGCCCATTTCACGATGGATATTCATCGGACTGCTAAATATACCTTATAATTATTAAGGGATTTTACATGATCGATGCAAATTTGCAAGAACAATTTTCGACTAGGCTTTTCGTTGGAAAGATTTCTGGCACGCTATGCTCGCGGGTTAAGGGGCAGAACCAGCCAATTCAGCTGTTTGAGAGTTGCCGGCAATGCTTCGGTTTTTGCCTCTCTCAAGGGCTGGCAGCGAGCCGGGTTCGTTTTGGCGGATTCCCCTGCAATCTCTTCCTTCAGCACGGAGCGAAGCGCTCGCCGGAAGAACCAGTGAAAGGGAGGTTCGCGATGGAACTGTTGGGTGGCATGCCCAGAACGAACTCAATCAATCGGCGATCAAGCAACGGGTAGCGGTATTCAATTTCCAGCCTTGAACCACTGGATACTCAGTCTCCCATGCACTCTTCTAGATGGACATTATCGAGGCATCCCAGCTGAGTTCTCCATACACCAGCGAAACGCGATAGCTTATGCCGTTTGCGGTGCTTCAGTACAAGATCCTGATGAATGAAGATTCGATAGTGGCTTGGTGCCTCTCTTGTGCATTAAAAACACAGTTCGTCGAGGTTTTTGCGGGACCAATTCACTTATTGATGACATTCAAGCTTGATCATTTTTCGCCAGCGATCAAATGTGTAATAGACAGAGCTATTGTCATTGCTGGGTGCTGTCTGTTGAATAATCATTGCATGTATAACGGCATCTTCTAAACGCCGATGATCTTCTTCTTGAAGTTCGGCCAGTGACCGGTTCTGATATCGGGATTTGACATCCTTCAACCGAAAAACTTGATTGCTCTGCGGAAACTTACCCTTGTAGTAGGCATAAAGAGTAGACAGCCGTTGAAGTCCATCAATGATCAATAGCTTTTGAGTTTCTTCCTCGCGGTAAAGGAACACGCTCGGAATCGGAAGCCCCAGTAAAATCGATTCTGATAAACTTTGACGCCTGCCGCAATGTCCATACATAGCTTCTTTGAAAATCCGGTACAAAGATATCATCGCGTTCAAAGCGCTTGACGAGTCCATCTACTGTGAAGTCGGCACCGTAGGTAGTGATCTGATAGACAACATTCTCGTCATCAATGGTTTTATAATCATTGGCCAAATCGTTGCTATCGAATGATTCTGCAATCTCAGGCATATGGATCAACTCATAAAATTAACTATGAATCCAGGGTCGTACATCCAGTACTGAGAACATGGCTTTTGCGTATCTTGCCCAAATATCCCTCAGAATTTCAGTCCAGCCCGACACTCCTGTGAAACACTCAACCAATCTGAGAGTATAGGAGAGCGGCTAGATCTTGTTCTACGGCGATTGGAGGTGCTTGGGTTAACTAGCGTCTGCCATAAAACCCGAAATGCGGGTATAATTCATTGATATCATGTGCTGTAATCGTGCCTGCATCAACTGAAGACTTGCGGTACATGGCGATTTTCGGGCGATTCTGGCAGACACTATTTACTTTCTCGATTTTCAATCAGCTCATCCACCACGGCAGGTTCAGCCAGCGTGCTGGTGTCTCCAAGACTGTCAAGCTCATTCGCGGCGACCTTGCGCAATATCCGGCGCATGATCTTGCCGGAACGGGTTTTCGGTAAACCCGGTGCCCACTGGATCACGTCTGGCTTGGCAATCGGGCCTATCTCCTTTCTGACCAGATCACTCAACACTTTCTTCAGTTCATCAGTCGCCTCAACTCCCTTCATCAGGGTAACGTATGCATAAATCCCCTGGCCCTTGATCTCATGAGGAAATCCAACCACGGCCGCTTCGGCAACGGTTTCGTGAAGCACGAGCGCACTCTCGACTTCCGCCGTACCCATGCGGTGACCGGAAACATTGATGACATCATCAACCCGCCCAGTAATCCACCAATATCCATCCTCATCACAACGGGCACCATCACCGGTGAAGTACATATTTGGATAAGCACTGAAATAAGTCTCGATAAATCGTTGATGATCACCGTACACTGTTCGCATTTGGCCCGGCCATGATTTCCTGATCACAAGATTGCCTTCAGCACCTCCTTCAAGGCTGATTTCATTGCCTTCTGCATCCATCAAGGCTGGCTGAATGCCAAAGAACGGGCGAGTTGCAGAGCCAGGCTTGAGATCGATTGCTCCGGGCAATGGCGTAATCATGATACCGCCGGTTTCTGTTTGCCACCACGTATCGACTATTGGACAGCGCCCATTGCCGACAACATGGTAATACCACTCCCATGCTTCCGGATTGATCGGCTCTCCCACTGTACCCAGAATTCGCAAGGAACCCCGGTCCGTGTTCTTGACCAGTTCTTCACCCTGCCCCATCAATGCGCGGATTGCAGTTGGCGCCGTATAAAAGATTTCTACTTGATGCTTGTCAACCACTTGCCAGAACCGACTGGCATCCGGATAGGTAGGCACGCCCTCAAACATCAGCGTGGTTGCACCGTTGGTCAGCGGACCATAAACAATATAGGAATGCCCGGTTACCCAGCCGACATCAGCGGTGCACCAGTATATGTCGCCTTCATGATAGTCAAAAACCATCTTGTGGGTGAATGCCGCATAAAGTTGATAGCCAAAAGAAGTATGGACAACGCCTTTGGGCTTACCCGTTGAACCAGAGGTATAGAGAATAAACAACGGATCCTCTGCATCCATGTGCACTGGTGGACAGTCCGTTGAAGCCGCTTTCACAGCATCCCCGTACCAGACATCACGGCTGGCATTTCCGGGAACCGGATTGCCGGTTCGTTTTACAACAATCGTGGTATGGACATTTGGACAACTCTCCAGTGCTTTTTCAACGTTTTGCTTGAGAGGGACGTTTCTGCCTCCCCTGGGGCCTTCATCGGCGGTAATGACAACCTGGCAGTCCGAGTCAAGAATCCGGTCTTTCAAAGCATCAGGGGAAAATCCACCGAATACCACGGAGTGAATCGCCCCAATACGGGCACAAGCCAGCATGGAAACCGCCGCTTCAGGAATCATGGGCAAATAGATGCTTACGCGATCTCCCTTTTTGACTCCGCGGGATTTCAATACATTAGCGAACCTGCAGACTTCTTCGTGCAGTTCCCTGTAGGTAATCTTTCTGTCGACATTGGGATCATCCGACTCCCAGATGATTGCAGCTTGATCACCCCGGGTCTCCAGGTGCCGATCCACGCAATTGGCGCAGACATTGAGCTCAGCCCCCTCAAACCAGCGGATTTCGCCTTTTGTAAAGTCAACGCTATGCACTGTATCCCACTGCTTGAACCAATCCATGTATTTTCTGGCTTGTCTCGCCCAGTATGCATCAGGGTCGCGAACAGATTCTGCATAATCGGCTTCATAGCCTTGAAGATCGATATTTGCCGATGTCGCAAGATCAGGAGTAACGGGGTATTTTTTCGCAATTGACATGGTTCGGATGATCAGGATTAATTATTGGTAGCAGAGAATTTTAACTTACAAATTCCCGAAAATGATAATCGAATCGCTTTCCGGACCCGTTTTGATGGCTTGCAAGACTCGACATGCTATATCAATGAATGCTCGCCTAAGTGGAAACCCTGATAATGTGCCCTGCCTTCCTTCTGCTGCAAAGCCAAAGTCGTTTCCCGGCAGTCCCTGTCGCATACAAGCAGGCTGATTACGAATCACACCTCGGCAAATCTCTTGTTTGAACCCATCAATACGCCTTATTTGGTAAAATATGCATAATCCCGAGCTGCACTGGCCAGACCGTTAATTCCGAATCCCATTGACCGTATACAATTTTTCCCGTTCGAAATTTTCTTGAGGAATGTGTGCGGATAAAATGTCATATCCAACCTTGCCAGCTGTCGATTCCCTTGTCATCCCAGCCTAGAGCAAATCACTCGTTCAAGGTACCGATACCGTGTCATCGCTGACCGATGCAACCCTTGATGCGTTCCACCTCCTGCTTTCAGGGGATCCAGAATTGTGGGAGATTATAGGCATCTCCTTCAGGGTCTCTGGCACGGCTATTCTTATTTCAGCGCCGCTGGCTCTACTGACCGGATTCTTTCTCGCATACTTCATGTTTCCGCTAAGGAGGGTTCTGATTTCCCTGTTCAATACACTGCTTGCCTTTCCTGCTGTAGTGGTTGGACTCGTGGTATACCTCTTGCTGTCCAATCAGGGACCTCTCGGGGACTGGAAGCTTTTATTCACGCAAGGCGCAATGGTTATCGCCCAGTCAATCCTTTGCATACCGATTCTGGTTTCCATGGGACACTCCGCTTTTCAGGCTGCTGATCAACGCGTCTGGGAGACGGCAAGAACCCTTGGCAAGGTACCTGTTGCGGCGTTTTTTGTGGTGGTCAACGAGGTAAAGTTCGGCCTGCTCGCAGCCCTGTTTGCTGGCTTCGGCAGAATCATTGCCGAAGTAGGCGCCTCCATGATGGTCGGTGGCAACATCCTGCATTACACAAGAAATATACCAACCGCAATCGCGCTTGAAACCAGCAAAGGCAATTTCGCGCAAGGTATCGCGCTCGGCATGGTTCTATTGTTCCTCGCCTTCTTTCTGAATGCGACGCTACAGTACTTTCAGGGCAAGGGGAGTCTCAGCCATTGACTAGACCACAACAAATCCACTACTCTTCGCTGTCCAAATCATGGAATAAAAAACCATTGATTGAATCGGTGAGCATCACGGCTGCCTGCGGCCAATTCACCGTGCTTTGCGGAGAAAACGGGTCTGGAAAAACCACTTTGCTCAAGATCATGACTGGACTGGTCCGCCCTGACGGCTGCCAGATTCTCCTCAATGAAGAAAAACTCTCCTGGAAAAGGGCCAGATCTCATTTAATCACGCACACCCTGTATCTGCATCAAACACCATACATGTTCAGCGGCAGCGTATATCGAAATTTGACATTGTCGATCAGCAAAAGCGATAGCCCGGCCATACAAAGGAAACACATAGAAGAGGTTCTTGAAATGGTAGAACTCGATCAGCTTAAACATGAATCAGCGAAAACCCTCTCCGGCGGACAGCAACAGCGAGTTGCCCTGGCACGCGCATCCTTGAATGGCTCTTCGTTTCTGTTTCTGGATGAGCCGACTGCAAACATGGATGCGGACTCGGTGAATCGCGCCCTTCACTTCATGCAAAAATTAAAGCAAGGCGGCACGTCAATACTGGTCAGCACACATAGCCCGGAGACTTTCAAGGGACTCATGGACCGTTTGCTGGTGCTTGAAGATCACATCATCCATGAGCAATAAATCATGAACGAATCAAGCATCACGGGATTGGTACTCGCCGGCGGGCAGGCTCGCCGCATGGGTGGAGTGGACAAGGGCCTAATCGATATTCATGGACAGACCATCGTTGAGAGAATCACTCGACAACTCAAAGGGCAATGTGCGAATGTAATGATCAACGCAAATCGCAATCTGGAACAATACCGACAATTTGGCTGTGCGGTCATAGAAGATCAGATTGGCGGTTTCCAGGGCCCGCTTGCAGGCATGTTGAGTGGCCTGGACTCAATGCGGACAGAGTGGCTAATCACTGCACCCTGCGATGGGCCATTCTTAAGCAATACCTATGCAGAGTCCATGCTTCAGGCAGCCCAGTCCATTGGCACCCCGATTGCAGTAGCAAAAGACCAGGAGCGATTGCAGCCAGTCTATATCCTGCTGCACATATCAACCCGTGACTCGCTTGAAGCATTTTTGAATTCGGGCGAACGCAAAATCGACAGATGGTTTGCCGAATTCAATTTCGCGGAAGTCATGATCGCCGATTGCGGCGACATGTTTGAGAATATCAACACCCCTGAGCAACTGGAAATTTGTCGAAAAAAACTGTCCGGCAAGCAATCCGGATATTAAAAACAACCCTCAAGCAAGCTCAACCGTGATTCTGCGATTTTGCTTGCCCTTGTTCTTGATGCTCTCTACCCTGACTTTGCCGATTTCGCCACTGTTGGCAACATGAGTTCCACCACATGCCTGCAAATCAGCCTCGCCAAATTGCACCAGTCGCACCGTACCAGCCCCAGACGGCGGGCGGACTGACAGGGTCTTCACAAGCTCCGGCCGATCCTGCATTTCCCGATCAGTGATCCAGATATAGGACATTGGATGACTTTCAGCGATGGCTTGATTCAATTTCTCTTCGAGATCCTCACGAGACGGCGGGGCTGGCAAGTCAAAATCCAGTCTGCCGCTTCCATCGCGTATCGAACCTCCGGTCACGGGGGCAGGAATGACTGCACACAGCATGTGCAGGCAGCTATGCATGCGCATCAGCCGGTATCGCCGCTCCCAGTCGATGTGCAGGGATAGGCTCTCACCCAAAGCCGGCAATTCCTCCCCCTCTTCCACAATGTGCAGGATGCGATCATGCTCACGGTCCTTCTGAGTGTCCTGAATCCGGATCTGCTGTCCATTCTCGCGAACCGCATGACCTGAATCACCGGGCTGTCCCCCGCCCATCGGATAGAACACGGTTTGATCAACCACAAAGGCTTTGTCAACAAGATCAGTGACGGTCGCCTCGCATTGCTGTAAATAGCCGTCTTTGCGAAAGAGTTCTTGCGTCATGTCAATTTCCCATGGAATCGGATATCCGCTGCTGGATTTGTGCAGCCACCCTGACTGCCATCAACCCATCTTGACCTGAGACCAGCGGTTCTCTGCCGGTCTTTATACAGTCAATGAAATCCTCGAGTTCTGCATTCAACGGCAATTTCGGAACAACCTCGATCGTGTTTTGCACCAGATCTGGAAATTCCGTATCGGACCCGGATTCGCCCAGATGAATTTCCTCAATCTGCTGGGACTGAAAGTCTAAACCATAATAGTGGGCTTCCGCAAATACCCGAATGCGCCGAATCGCATTTTTTGAAACCCGGCTGGCCGTAACATTAGCCACCGCCTTGTTGGCAAACTCAATGCGCGCATTGGCGATATCGACCCGATCGGTCAGCACCTCACAACCGCTGGCATAGATCGCAGTTATCTCCGATTTGATCATCGACAGAATAACATCAATATCATGAATCATCAGATCAGAGACTACATCAACATCAATGCTGCGCTTGCTGAATTGCCCAAGCCGATGGGCTTCAATAAATCTGGGGGTTTTGGCTAGCTCCTTGAGCCTGACAACGCCAGGATTGAACTGCTCGAGGTGTCCGACTTGCAGGATCACACCATTGCCGTGAGCAAGGTCAATGATTTCCTGAGCTTCTTCTTCATTCGAAGCCAGCGGCTTCTCGATCAGGGCATGCACTCCCCGTGCCAAAAATGATCGCGCAACAGACAGGTGATCGCGAGTGGGCACAGCAACACTGACCGCATCGATCTCATGGGGGAGATTTGCAATCGCAGTCAGCGCCTGGGTACCGCATTCCTCAGCCGCCATCCTTGAACGAACTGGATCAATATCCATGACCGCCACCAGCTCAACACCTGGCATCCCTGAGTAAATGCGAGCGTGGTATTTTCCCAGATGACCTACGCCAACAACTGCGACTTTAACTTTGTCAGGCATAATCTGTCTGTGTAGATGCCCGTAATTTCTGGACTCGCCAGCCTGCTCGGAATAAGCGGTTTTTTCAAGACGGTTCACCGGGCAATGTAATTGTGAACATGCAGGCAAGTTCCGACCTGCCAAAAATTACAGGATTGGACTTTGATCTGTCTATTGAATTATTTTCACAGGAGAATAGTGTTAATGCTGTTGAATCACATCAGACCGCAAGCTTCATGATTATCCGATACCGGTTGGAATAATTTGACGCAACTTGACCCGATATAGTCGATCGGATGGATACACGGCATGAGTCAATTCGCACTTGAAAAGATTACTTTCGGTTTTCTGGAGCACGCACTTGTTCTTGTGCTGCCCTTCGGCGAGTCGCTCAAGCAAGGGCATCGACACTTAAGGCGGCACTATATCAGATTCCCGATGGTCGATAATCCAGAAATCCTGCATTTGCATGAAATGAAACAGGTTATGCACACTGTCCCAAGACCAATACGGTCTGGATCAACTCATGGACCAAGACACCGGGACCGTCCAGACTACCGCTTCTTTACGTCCAACAGTTACTCAAATACAACCACGGAACCACTGGAACATCAAGGCGGTCTACCATGAGGATGAAATTGCCATGGGCGAGCATGTCATGAAGGATTCCTGTTCGGAAATCAACCTGGTTCCCTCCATCTGATGGGTATTTGTCAACTCAATTCCACGCGCATTGAAAATGAAGGCCGGTGCAGCAATCGTACTGACGTTATGCATTGCTCATCCTGCCATGTTGTCCGCTCAATTACAAATGCCGCATCACCCTCATTGGCATCCAGAAGATCTGCCTCGCTTGCGGTAATGTTGGCTGCGGAGAACGAAATGTCTCCATGGGTAAACATGACATTTCGGACCAGCCACTCGTTTGCGCTGACCTGATCGAAATCAATCTGGAAAATATTGCGCAGAACGGACGGATTCAACCATCGTTCTTCATAGACGAAGGGCTTATCGTCAGCCAGATGCAGTGTAGATTGAGACAGCATCTCAATTTCGTCATGAATCTTCATTTGGTACTGAAGGCGCCTGGGAGGGACTGTGCGTCTATTCTCAATCAACACATGACGGTATTTTGCTCCGCGTCTTTCGACCTCCAGCCGGATAATATCGATCTTCAGTGTTGCGTACCGAGACGGTTCCGTTGCAACCCTTGAACCAGCTCGTCGGCGTCGGTCCAGCAATCCTGTATCAGCCAATCCGCGCAAGGCCCGGTTGACGGTAGCGCGTGCGCACTGAAATTCTTCCGCCAGCCTTTTCTCGGATGGAATCAACTCGCCGGGTTTCCATGTGCCATCGATAATTCGTCGACGAAGCATGTCCTGAATATTTTGCCATGAAGCAAAATTTTTCATTCATTCAACCTCTTGTGAATCGCTTTCCTGACTTTGAGGTAACGGTCTCGAATTCGATCTCGATGGATGTGCCGACCTTCCCGAACAACATGACGGCCAGCAGACCAAACATCCAATACTAGCTGGCTGTCCCCGGCAAAAACAAAGCTGTCAAGAATTTCATCATTTTGACAGTCAGCAAGCACTTCCGAATGTGCGTCCAGCGTGAAAATGTCGGCCAATTGACCCGGTTCAATTGAACTGCACTGTCTTGCTAGCGCCAAGCTGCCTCCCAACAGCGAAGCATCAAATACTGCACGGCCAGATGACTGGCCAGGCTTCGACAACACTGCTCTTCGCCTGTGCTTGAGACGCTGTGAATATTCGAGCATGCGCAGCTCCTCGCACAGGGATATCCTTATATTTGAGTCAGTGCCCACGCCATAGTTTCCGGCATGATGAATGTAGTCGACGCCATTGAAAATCCCGTCTCCCAAATTTGCTTCAGTGATGGGACACAAGCCCGCAACACCCCCAGACTCTGCCAGCTTTCGGGTTTCCAGTTCCGTCATGTGAGTTGCATGAACCAGGCACCATTTGCCGTCAATACTAGCATGACGGGTTAGCCATTCTACCGGCCGCATGCCAAATACTTTTTCAAATTCTGCAACTTCCCTTTGCTGTTCAGCGATATGCATGTGAAGCGGCAAGTCCGGGTGGATTTCTCTCAATTGAACAAGATCATTCGGATCTACTGCCCGGAGAGAATGAGCCGCTATTCCGATCCTGCTGTCGGCAGGCAAAACTTCCAGGGCCCGGGCCGACTCATCGAACAGTTCAAGGTAGGAGTCGATGGTATTGACGAATCTTGCCTGTTCAGGGAGCGGCTGGCGTTTGCCGCAACCGCCATGCTGATAGAGAACCGGCAGTAATGTCAAGCCGATCCCAGTCACGCGGGATGCGGCAATAATGCGAGATGAAAGCTCCGCCAAATGACTGTGAGGAGTACCGTCCGGGTTGTGATGGAGGTAATGAAACTCTGCAACTGCGGAAAACCCACTCTCCAGCATTTCCACCTGGGCATAAGCGGTGATGGCCTCAATCTCCTCTGGCATGACTTGTCCGATGCATGCATACATCAGCTTGCGCCAGGTCCAGAACGAATCGGCGCCAGTCGTGTGACGGTCTTCAGCCAATCCCGACAGCACCCGTTGAAATCCATGGCTATGAAGGTTGCACACAGCTGGCAAGGCAATATCCACTTGATAGCCACAGGGCGGGGACCCTGCTTCAACTGCCTCAATCATTCCAAGCTGGTTCAATCCGATTCGGACATCCGGTTTCCAGCCCTCGCCCGTAAGGGCCGTCTTCGCCCAAATTGCATCCACAAAAAATCTTCTCTATCTGTGTTTATGTATGTAATTAATCTTTTTATGTATAGACATAATAACATCATACTTGTAAAATGCGAAATTATGACTGGATATCTGCTGGAAAATTTAAATTTCGCATCGATGCCTGAAAACGGCACGTCATACGGCATTGTTGATGACGGGGCAATTGCAGTTGACGGCAGGAAAATTGCCTGGTGTGGAGAAAGACCACAATTGCCCAGCCGATATTCAAGCTGGAGAAGTTACGACTTGAAACAGCGTTTCTTGACGCCAGGCCTAATTGATTGTCATACGCACATCGTCCATGGCGGAAATCGTGTCAGCGAGTTTGAAATGCGCCTCCAGGGAATGTCCTATCAAGAAATCACCGAGCAGGGCGGAGGCATCAACGCCACACTCGAACAAACCCGAAGACTGTCGGTCTCGGAACTAGTGGAACAGGCACTTCCGAGAATTGATGCATTGATGGCTGAGGGGGTCTGTACAGTTGAAATCAAGTCGGGCTATGGTCTTGACGCCAAGACGGAATTGGACATGCTGCGGGCAGCGCGTCAAATTGGGCGGGAACGCGAAATTGTTGTGAAGACGAGTTTTTTGGGAGCGCATTTGGCACCGCCGAACTACAGGGATCAACCGGAACAGTATCTCGAAAAAGTCTGCATTCCAACGCTTCAGAAAGCAGCCACAGAGGGCTTGGTCGACGCGGTAGACGGATTTTGCGAAACCGTGGCATTTTCTGATGGTCAGCTTGAAGCATTATTTTCTCATGCCGAGTCTTTGGGGCTGCCGGTTAAGCTTCATGCGGAACAGCTCTCGCATTCGGGCGGCTGTCAACTGGCTGCGAGGTTCCGAGCCTTATCGGCTGATCATCTGGAATTCGCTAAAGAAGAGGATGTCATCGCATTAAGGAAAAGCCGGACCGTCGCAGTGCTGCTTCCCGGAGCCTATTACACATTGAAACAGTCTCAAAAGCCTCCCGTCAAGATTTTGCGCAAGCACGGTGTGCCGATTGCCATTGCCACCGACTGTAATCCTGGCTCATCGCCGCTCAATTCAATATTGACCGCAATGAACTTGTCGTGCACGTTGTTTGAATTAACGCCTCAGGAAGCCTTGGCTGGCATCACTGTATCGGCCGCCAAGGCATTAGGGTTGACCGAAGTCGGTCAGGTAAAGACTGGCAAGACGGCAAATTTCGCAGTCTGGAACGTCTCATCGCCAAGCGAGCTTGCCTATCGCATCGGATTCAACCATCTCGCCGGACGAATATATGAAGGGAAGATTCCTTCCAGCCTTGATCAACCCTAGACGATACCGGAACGATGGCTTATCCGCCTGCATTTGAAGTCAGCCCCGGCAACTCCCCGGTCGTGCTGTCGATTCCGCATACGGGAGAGTATGTTCCGCCCAATATTCTTGAACGATTCACCGATCAGGGACGCCAGCGAACGGATACCGACTGGCACGTGCATCGCATCTACAGTGACCTGTTGCCGCATGCGGCCACTGTTCGCGCCCTGTTCCACCGTTTCGTGATCGATGCCAACAGACATCCTGATGGCAAGCTTTTGTATTCAGACCGGAATGAGTCGTCGCTTTGCCCACTCTATACTTTCGATGGCGAGCCGATCTATCAGGCAGGTGATGAACCCGGCGAGATAGAGATTTCCTCACGCATCGATCAATATCACCGCCCCTATCATGCGCAAATTCAAAACGCACTTGAGGGCGCTTTGCAGCGACACGGCATCGCGATCCTCTATGATTGCCATTCAATCCGTTCGGTCATTCCCAGACTGTTCTCAGGACAACTGCCTGACTTCAATATCGGCACGAATGACGGGGTGAGCTGCTCTTTATCAATCTCGGATACTGTTTGGAAGGTCTGCTCTGATGGCGACATTTACAGTGTTTCTCTGAATGGCGTGTTTCGAGGAGGCTGGACAACGCGGCATCATGGAAGACCCCACACCGGAATTCATGCGGTACAGATGGAGCTTTCGCAATCAACTTACATGTTGGAGCAACCGCCATGGACGATTGACGAGCAGAAGGTTCGTCGACTGCGTGGTGTTCTCAAAACGGTGTTGCATTCTCTTGAGGATGCGGCTGAATCGCTTGTCCGCAAATGACGCGCATAAGATAAAAACATGAACTCAGTATCGAATGGCAAACGGATTATCATCCCTAAAACGGGTGCCGAAATTGAAGCAAAATCTTGGCTAACAGAAGCGCCATTGCGCATGCTGATGAACAATCTGCATGCTGATGTTGCCGAAAACCCCGATGAATTGGTGGTGTATGGGGGAATAGGCAAGGCTGCGCGAAGCTGGAATGATTACGACAGGATTGTTGAGTCCCTGAAACGACTCGAATCCGATCAATCGTTACTCATTCAGTCTGGCAAGCCCGTGGGTATATTTCGAACGCACCGAGATGCTCCACGCGTCCTGATTGCCAATTCCAATCTGGTGCCTGCATGGGCGAACTGGGATCACTTCAATGAACTGGACAAAAAAGGATTGATGATGTTCGGCCAGATGACGGCCGGTTCATGGATTTACATTGCCAGCCAGGGCATCATACAAGGCACCTATGAAACATTCGCCGAGATGGGACGGCAACACTATGGCGGCAATCTAAACGGGCGCTGGATCCTGACTGCAGGACTAGGAGGAATGGGCGGAGCTCAGCCTTTGGCTGCAACCATGAATGGCGCGTGCTGCCTGGTGATAGAGTGTGATTCGGACCGCATCGACTTTCGCCTGCGAACCGGATATCTTGATCAGCGAACGGATTCGCTCGAGCAGGCGCTGAACATGATTGATGCCTGGATCCAAAATGGCCAGGCAAAATCCGTCGGTCTGCTCGGCAATGCCGCCAGGATTGTACCCGAAATCGTTGCTCGCCGCGTTCGTCCCGATATCGTCACCGACCAGACTTCAGCGCATGATTTGCGAAATGGCTATCTGCCGCTTGGCTGGAATATGGAGAAGTGGGCCGAGAAAAGAAAATCCGACCCCAAGGCTGTGGTTCAGGCAGCCAGCGAATCAGCACGTGACCACGTTGCCGCCATGGTTGAGTTCTGGGAGTCTGGAGTCCCCACGGTCGATTATGGCAACAATATAAGACAGGTGGCCAAAGACGCAGGACTCAAAAATGCCTTTGCCTATCCAGGATTTGTGCCGGCTTACATCAGGCCGCTTTTCTGCCGCGGCATGGGACCGTTTCGATGGGCCGCATTGAGCGGGAATCCTGAAGACATTTTCAAGACCGATGAAAAAGTCAAGGAACTGATTCCTGATGACCCACGGCTTCATAACTGGCTGGATATGGCACGCGGAAGAATCAGATTCCAGGGCTTGCCGGCCAGAATCTGCTGGCTGGGACTCGGCCAACGCCACCGAATTGGCCTGGCTTTCAATGAAATGTATCGAAGCGGTGAAATTGATGCTCCGGTGGTGATCGGACGCGATCATCTGGATTCGGGGTCAGTAGCATCACCTAACCGTGAGACCGAGGGCATGCTGGACGGTTCGGATGCGGTTTCGGACTGGGCATTCTTGAACGCTCTTTTGAATTGCGCCTCTGGCGCTACATGGGTATCCATTCACCACGGCGGCGGTGTTGGCATGGGCTATGCACAGCACGCTGGAATGGTGATTTGTTGCGATGGAACAGAGTCTGCCGTGCCACGCATACAAAACGTGTTGTGGAACGACCCCGCGACAGGCGTAATGAGGCATGCAGATGCCGGTTACCCAGAAGCAATTGAATGTGCCCGGGCAAACAACCTCGATCTACCGGCAATTCTACCCGGCTAACCGAACAATGATCGGCGCTATGTCAGTCTCAGCAGTCTTGATTGCAAGTCCATATGATCCTGAATGCGCTGATGATTGCTGGGCTGGTCAAATCTCAAACAACTTGCAAATCAAATATGGTGAAAAGCGATGAAAAGAAAATTCAACACATTGGCATTGGCAGTGATAATGGTGCTTACAGTACCCCTTTCAGCCCTCGCCGATTCAATCAAAATTGGTTTTAACGCACCGCTCACAGGTTTTGCCGCAGCTGACGGCAATTCGGCTCGCGTTGGCGCAGAACTTGCGGTGGAACAGGTGAATGCGGCGGGCGGCATTAATGGAAAGCAGCTGGAGCTTGTGGTCTACGATGACCAGGCGAGTCCCAAGGAATCAGCCCCGTTGGCTGTCAGGCTCATCACTCAAGATGAAGTGGTGGCTGGCATTTCCGGAAGCTACTCCGGAGCTACCCGCGCGGCAGCGACAATTTATCAGGAAAGCGGTGTTCCATACATCTCCGCTTATGCCGTGCATCCCGATATCACCCGAGCAGGCGGGTTCGTGTTCAGAACCTCGTTTGTCGGAGAAGTGCAGGGACGGGCAGGAGCTAAACTAATCGGCGAAATGATGGGACATAAACGAGTATTAATAATCACCCTCAACAATGATTTCGGAAAGTCATTGGCTAATGGCTTCAAGGAAAAAGCCGCCGCTTTTGGCATCGACATCCTCAATGAGTATGAGTATTCGATCAAGGACCGAGAATTCGGCGCTATTGTATCGAAGGTTAAAAACGATCAGCCTGATGCCATATATGCCTCTGGCTACTTTTTTACAGCGGGTCCGCTGGTGCGTCAATTGCGTGCGGCAGGAATCGAATCTCCAATCATTGGACAAGAAGGCTATGACAGCCAGAAGTTCATTGAAATTTCAGGATTAGATGGAGAGGGCGTAATCATAACCACATCGCTTGACAGGGACTCATCCGATGCTGCGACCCGGGACTTCATACAAGGCTTTGAAGCCAAGGCTGGCTATTCTGCAGATATGGTGGCCGCCTCGACGCACACAGCGCTAATGGTCTTGGCCGATGCTTTAGGACGCGCATCGGATCACTCGGCCTCGTCAATTCGCGATGCCATCGCCAGTGCCAATGTCACGGCTTCAACCGGTCAGATATCGTTCAATGATCTGGGCGAGGTTGAAAAAGATGTTCAGGTTCAGATCGTCAAAGATGGCAATTGGCATCATTATGCAGTAATTAGCGACAGGGAGTTGCTGGCGCCACCGACCGATTGATTGGAAGCAAGGCCTCATCAGCCCTCTAGAACGGCACTATGGAGGGCTCTGGCGGCCGATTGCGATGCTATTCATCGAACTGTCGATTCAAGGTCTTGTTCAAGGAGCAATTTATGCATTGATTGCGCTGGGTCTTGTGCTGGTTTACGGGCTCTTGCGAATTTTGCATGTTGCGCATGCGGCGCTTTATACCCTGGGGGCCTATTTCGGCATCATAATCGTAAATGCCGGTGGGCATATCGTTATCGCCATTGTTCTCTCCATGGTGCTGGTTGGGCTGATTGGTATCGGGATATACCGGTTTGCCTACAAGCCACTGCTTGACAAGCCGCCACTGATTGCTCTGATTGCATCTATTGGCCTGTTCATTGCGGCAGAGGAAGTTTATCGCATCATCTTTGGCGCCTATGGCATGTCATTCTCACAGCCGCCCCTGCAGCAGCAAATTGAACTGTTTTCAGGCTTTCATCTCTCTGCCTCCCGCATCTGCGTGGTGATTCTTTCTGTCCTGTTCATAAGCATTCTGGGATGGCTCGCGGCTTCAACCCGGACCGGGGTCGCCTGGCGTGCGACAGTTTCGGATCCAGACATGGCTGCGAGCTTCGGGGTCGATATCGAAAGAGTTCGCCACATCAATTTCTTCATAGGTTCTGCGCTCGCAGCCTTGGCTGGAGTCATGGTCGCACTCCTCAGCAATCTTGTTGAACCCACCATGGGCGCGGTACCGGCATACAAGGCCTTGGCCATCATTGTTCTTGGGGGCCTCGGTTCAGTGCGTGGAACTCTGATCGCCTCTTTGGCACTCGGCATCATCGAGAGTTTCGGAACCATATATGCTGGTCATATCCTGGATCGGGATGCGATTGCCTTCGCATTCTTGATTATCGTGCTGATGATTCGCCCACAGGGACTGCTGATACGGAGATAGTCTCATGAGTTATGAAATCACAATCCTCTCCAGCATGTCCATAGCGATTCTGTTCGCTCTTTCGCTTAACCTGATTACCGGGTTCTGCGGACAGGTCAGTCTGGGGCATGCCGCATTTTATGGAATTGGTGCATATGTCGCAGCCATCCTGACCAAAGCCGGCTGGTCGCTTACGCTGGCGCTGTTTCCGGCAGCCGTCACCGCCGGTGCCGTCGGAGCATTGGTTGGTATGGCATCCTTGCGCGTGCGCCATGACTTTCTAGCGATTACCACCATGGGCGTCGGATTTCTATTTGTGGGAATTGTCAGAAAGCAGGATGCGCTCGGCGGCGAAATAGGCATATCCAGTATTCCATCTGTCGCATTTGGCCGCCCCGGATTGCTGATGCTCGCGATGATTTGCATGGCACTGTTCATCATTCTTTGCATCTACATCAGGCGTTCCTGGCTGGGCTTTGCCTTCGAGTCCATTTCAGACGATGAAGATACTGCACGCACCTTTGGGATTGATGTCTCCAAATTCAAGCTTCTGGCATTTGTCATTGGAACCGCGGGAGCAGGAATAGCGGGTGGCTTGTATGCGCATCACATACGATTCATAGGCCCCGACAGCTTTGGTTTCGTAGAATCGGTCACCGTTCTTGCCATGGTGATTGTTGGGGGGATTGGCTCGATCACTGGCGTTGCGGTCGCGGCAGCGGTACTGTCAACGCTACCGCTTTGGCTGCAATTTGTCGATGATTACAAGCTCTTGATTTACGGCTCCCTGATCTTCCTGACCATGCGCTTTGCTCCTAACGGAATCTCAGGAATTGTGCGTGCGCTTTGGCAAAGGCATCATTCCCCGTGACTTTGCTAGACATTCAAGATGTAAGCGTCAGCTTCGGTGGCGTTGATGCTGTTCGAAATGTTTCATTGACTGTCGAAGAGCATCAGCTGCTTGGGTTTATTGGACCCAATGGCGCCGGAAAAACCACAATGATGCGAATAATTATGGGAATGGTTCGTCCGCAACAGGGATCGGTCGTTTTTCGAGGCATGGATATCACCGGCTTGAGTATTCACCATCGCGTTCAGTTAGGTCTGGCATTGGCCCAGCAGATCGTAAAGCCGCTGCATACCCTCAGCATGCTGGATAACGTTGCAATTGCCGCGGGATCCAGATACATGAGCAGTCCGTTATGGGCATTTTTGAATACCGACCGAACACAGGCCCGTAAGAGGGCCCGTCGATTGCTGGAATTCGTTGGGATCGCAGATGCGGCAGACGCCATGCCGAGTGAATTGCCGCTGGGCTACATCAAGCGAATGGAAGTTGCCCGATCCCTGGCTCTTGAACCTCGCCTGTTGTTGTTGGATGAACCGCTAGCAGGACTCAACCAGACAGAAGCACATGCTTTGGCCGACTTGATCGTGTCTCTGGTGAATGCGACGCGCAGTGTGCTGCTGATTGAGCACAATATCGGCGAAGTCTCCAGAATCTGCCCGCAAATTTATGTTCAGGTGAATGGCGAGCCACTGATCCAGGATACCTCGGAAAAGATCATGGCAAGCCCGGCATTGCGCAACGCCTATCTTGGTGATCATTGATTCTGATGTTGAAAGTAGAGGAATTGACTTGCGGCTACGGCAAGATGGTTGCGGTAAACAACATCTCGCTTGCAGTCGCGCCCGGACAGATCGTTGGGTTGATTGGCGCAAATGGGGCTGGAAAATCAACCACCATACTCACCTTGGCGGGTTTGGCTCAAGCCATAGATGGCAGGGTTGAACTTAACGGGCAGGACATTACCCATATGCCAGTCCACGAAAGGGTTGACGCAGGCATTGCCTTGGTACCCGAGGGCAGAAGGGTCTTCGCAGAACTCACTGTTTCAGAAAACCTGCTGGTTGGCGGAACCCGTTTGAAAAATTGGCAGATCAAGCAAGAGCTACAACGCGTGTATGACATGTTTCCGCGCCTGGCTGAGCGACGGAATCAGATGGCGGAGTCGCTTTCTGGTGGCGAGCAGCAAATGCTCGCCATTGGCCGGGCTTTAATGGCGGGTCCCGAGTTGTTGCTGATTGATGAACTGTCACTTGGACTCATGCCGCTCGCTATCAATGAGTGTTACCGGGTATTGGAGGGGCTGCGCAAGAAACAGTTGGCCATCATATTGGTTGAACAGAGCACTGAGCGCGTTCAACAAGTTGCTGATCATGTGATTGTTTTGGAAACGGGACGCATAGTTTGGCGAGGAACCGGCGATGAGGCTTCCAGAGACAATACCATTGTCGAGGCATATTTGGGATTGACATGATTATCGAGTTGAAAATCGGCCAAATGCTGTGTGGCGCCTTTGGCGATTCGTCCGTGATTCGACAAGAAGACCCCGAACCCCGCGGAAATGCTGCATGACCAATTCCTGTAAGACCAGCGATTAACGGACAGCCCAAGGAAGTGGCTCTTGAACTTTTCAGCTGGTTCGGCCCTTTGCGCAGCATAGGGCGAACATGGTGAAGAGTCAGAGCTTCTGCAAAGCCTCGATTCTCTGATCAAGAGGCGGGTGGGAACTGAACAGGTGCTTCAAGCCCGTGGCCTGTTTGCCCGAAACACCGAATGCGGCCAGCTGTTCCGGGAGTGCGGGCGGCTCGTAGAGGTCACGAAGTCTCTTCAATGCGGAAACCATGTTGTCACGGCCTGCAAGCTCTGCCCCGCCCAAATCGGCCCGAAATTCCCGGCGACGGCTGAAATACATGACGATAATGCTTGCCAGTACGCCAAGTATCAGCTCGGCAATGATCACTGTGATCCAGTATCCAGGGCCCATGCCGGAACGACTCTTGAACACTGCCCGATCGACCATCTGCCCGATGACTCGCGACAGAAAGATCACGAAGGTATTCACAACACCCTGGATCAATGCCAATGTGATCATGTCTCCGTTTGCCACATGACTCACCTCATGCCCCAAAACGGCTTCAACTTCGGGTTTCGACATATGCTCGATCAGTCCCTGACTGACCGCAACCAGAGCATTGTTCCGACTCATGCCAGTCGCAAAGGCATTGGGTTGCGGGCTGTTGAAGATGGCAACTTCCGGCATTCCGATCCCGGCTTTATGGGCCTGTCTTTCGACCGTTTCAAGCAGCCACCGCTCCTGCGCGTTGCGGGGCGATTCGATGACCTGAGCGCCAGAAAATTTTTTGGCCATGCGCTTTGACATCGCCAGGGATATGAATGACCCCAGCATTCCAAAGGCTGCCGCAAAGATCAGTAACGAGGCCATGTTCTGACCGGCGCCGTACAGGTACTGGTCAAACCCGAACAACCTTGCCGTGACATTCAGCACGACAAGAATTGCCAGATTTGTCGCCAGAAAATAGCCGACTCGTGCGAACATGATCGCTATTCAGGGGAAGTTGACTTTCGATTTCCCCTACAGCATGCCAAGAACAGTATCAGCATCGCTGTTGGACAGCTCGCCGGGAGATGGCTCCAGATTAAGGTGAGTCACAACGCCGTCCTCTGCAATCAACACATAGCGCTGAGAACGGACACCAAGCCCCCTCTCGGTCAAATCAAGTTCCATGCCCAGCGCCTGCGTGAGGCTGCAGCTGCCATCGGCAAGCAGGAGAATGTTGCCATCGGTATTTTGAGATTCGCCCCAGGCACCCATGACAAAAGGGTCGTTGACCGACAAGCAGGCGATGGCATCAACGCCCTTGGCCTTGATTTCCTCATGCTTGACAACATAGCCAGGAAGATGCGATGCCGTGCAGGTAGGGGTAAACGCACCGGGCAATGCAAACATTACGACTTTCTTTCCTCCAAAAACTTCGTCCGTCGTGATATCGCTTGGACCCTCTGAAGTCATGGTGGCAATCGTTATATTGGGGATTTTGTCTCCGACTTGAATAGTCATGGTTAATTCTCCGAAAAATAATGAAAATAAAAAGGCTAATTTTGGTTCAATGGGACGGTGATGGCCGTGACTTGCAAAATGCCCGTCCCGCAATCACCGACTGTATCGTACCCGACAACACGAGCACTCAATTATCAATTATGCATCCGACCAATATTTCGGTCGTAATTGACTGCGATCATGTCGCCCTGATTAATATGGTTCGTCTTAATTGAGGTTCAAGTAGCAAGTTATTGCTGTATCATCACGACCGGTTTGCAATACACTTGAATCTACCATGCGAGTTTTCCTCTCCGGTATCACTGTCATTCTCATTGCCTTTTCGATGTCTATCGCGATAAGTGGCTGTTCGATGTTCGGCGGTCCTGCAGCCGAAGAACCCCTGTTTGAGGTCGTTGCCGAGCAGGACCACGTCCAGATCAGGAACTACGAAGCCTACACGGTCGCTGAGACAGTGGTAGACGAGGCCTACCATACCTCTGTGGAGATTGCCTTCAACCGATTGTTTGATTATATATCCGGTGGCAACACGGGCTCATCGAAAATCGAGATGACGGCACCCGTTCTGGTGATTCCACAAGAAGTTTCCATCATTTCATTTTCCGGAAATGCCCCGCCGCAGCCGAAGCAGAATTCTGACATTTTGGATAAGGCACGCCAGGGCTGGACCATCGCATTCGTACTGCCTCAGGGGATGAATGCCCTGAATTCACCCGCCCCTGCCGATTCCCGGATCAAACTGGTTGACGTGCCGGCAAGGCAAGTCGCAGCACTAAGATTCTCAGGTCGTTTGCGAACAGCGCCGATTGAGGCCCATCGCTCGGATCTCGACGCCTGGCTGGATGAACGAGGCATCAGCCATCAGGCAGACTGGCGAGTCGCAGGCTATAACCCTCCCTGGACAATACCCGCCTTGCGTCGCAACGAAATTCAGGTGACCCTGAACCATTCGAACTGACAGAGATATGACAATGACTTCACATGAGCAGAGTGTTCAAGGGCTCGTAGCAGGATTCAGTACTGAAGTAACGCCAGGTTCGGCTGCAAAGATCGGAAGTTTTCGCGACCACCTTCGCGAGGGAACAACAGTCTACATCACCTTTTTACCCGGATCTGATTTTGCGGATACGGTCAGGGTCGCAAAGCGCCTGAGAGAGGAGGGCTTTGAGCCTGTCCCCCATTTCGCGGCCCGCAGCATTGCCGACAAGACAGCATTGAATGATCATTTGTCCCGTGTTGTGGGTGAGGCCGGAGTTGACCATGTACTGTGCATTGCCGGCGCAGTGGATAGCCCGGTCGGAGATTTCACGGACTCGATGCAAATTCTTGACACAGGCCTGTTTGACCAGCATGGCATTCGCCAGATTGCCGTAGCCGGTCATCCTGAAGGCAGCCCCGACATGTCCGATGAGGCCATCATGGCCGCGCTGGACTGGAAAAACGCTTATTCCCAAAAAACCGATGCGAAGATGTATCTGGTCACCCAGTTTGTATTTGAATCCGGCCCGATCACAAGGTGGGACCAACGACTCCAGCAAGAGGGCAACACCCTGCCAATCCGGATTGGCATACCCGGCCTTGCCACCATCAAGACCCTGCTTATGCATGCCAAGGCCTGCGGGATTGGTCCCTCGATGAAATACCTGACCCGTCAGGCGAAAAATATCACCAGGCTCATGACCATCAATACGCCAGATGTACTGATCCGGGAACTGGCAATGCACTCTGAATCCAACCCGGACAGCGGCATTGTCGGGATACACATGTATCCCCTCGGCGGCCTTCGAAGAAGCGCTATCTGGAGCTATGCGGTTGCCGACGGCCTGTTCGAGCTGAACTCAAAAGGCGGTCTTGATGTAGGAGCCGATTACAGCTAGCTTGCATAATCCTCAGGATACGGCATCGCGCACCAAAATGATATGCAGCGTGCGTGGACCATGCGCACCATAGACAATTGTCTGTTCTATGTCAGCAGTTTTCGAGGGGCCGGTAATCAGGTTAATGGTTCGGGGATGCTCACCGATTAACGGCCACAAGCTCTCCATGGTGTCGACCAGCTTCGACTGCCTGAGAATGGCTATATTGAATTCAGGAAGAAAATGATGATTGACCGGAGACTGTTTTGACGAAACCATGACAAGGGTTCCGGTCTCTGCTATTCCGGCAAAAGCCATCGTGACGGAACTTCGATCTTCACGGCTCGCCACCCGGCTTTCAACATCCAGTCCAGCCCAGTCAAGGGATGACAGCTCCGGATCGGGAGATATCACAGCCTCAAGCGGGACCAATTGCCCAATCAGATGGCGATGGACCGCCTGAGGTACAGCCAGCAGAGAGTCGACTTCCTCAAAGGTGCCATGCACCTGTTGATGCTGGAGAGCAAACTGCTCGGCAAGATCGGCGGGCAATGGCGTTCGATACCGCGGGGATGGCACGCTAGGAGGTGCATCAGACAGCGGCGATAACTCCGTCCGGCCGAGGGATCCTCGTATATTGCCAAGCACTCTTGTACGAGAGTCAGTCATGGCATCTGCGCTTTTTCCATTGAGTCTGGAATGTGGTGGTCTGCGGCACTGGAAAATCTCGCGTCGAGGTCCACGCACCCAATAGGGGAATGTACTGGAACGAACCGCGCCGAAATGCCGAGATCAGCCGCGCGAACATGTTCAGCTTCAGAACATACAGGCCGGCCATCATGCTGTAGAGTGCTGGCTTGCGCGCCACTTGATACCATAACCGCATACCCCATTTCTGCATGCTCTTGGCTTCTCCCATCTCGACCAGATTGTTTCGATGTTCACGCAATAGCTCGGGAAGAGGGATCATCACCGGACAGACAGTCTTGCAACGTCCGTTCAAGGTACAGGCATAGGGCAAGTCCGGGGCGTTTTTCTGCCCTACCATAAGTGGAGTCAGCACCGATCCCATCGGACCGGGATAGACCCATCCATAGGCATGACCGCCAATGCTGGTATAGACCGGACAATGGTTCATGCAGGCCCCGCATTTGATGCAGCGCAGGATATCCTGAAATTGCGAACCCAGTATCTCGCTTCGCCCGTTGTCAACCAGGACCACATGGAATTCTCTGGGGCCATCAAGATCGTCGATACGTCGTGGGCCATTAAACAAGGTGGTATACACGCTCATGATCTGGCCCGTTGCACTTCGCCCCAGCAATCTGAGGAATCCACCGAGTGCCTGCATGTTCGGAATCACCTTTTCGATGCTGGTAACCACAACATGGATATCCGGCAAATTGGCCGTGAGGTCTCCGTTCCCTTCATTGGTAATCAAGGCAATTGAACCGGTATCGGCAATGAGGAAGTTTCCGCCGGTAATCCCGACATCGGCAGTGCAGAAGTGATCACGGAGCACTTGCCTGGCCTGACTCACAATATCCAGACGTTCCACTACCCTGGGATATCCAGCTTGACTATGATGCTCTTCAAACAGATCGGTTACGGCCTGTTTGGTCTTGTGTACGGCAGGCGCAATAATATGACTTGGGGTCTCTTCGGCGAGCTGGATGATGTATTCACCGAGATCCGTTTCTACAACCTCAAGCCCGGCAGCCTCCAGCCCTGCATTCAGGGCAAACTCCTCGGAAACCATCGATTTTCCCTTGGCAATCTTGCTAATGCCTGGACGCCTGCAAATATCGAGGACGATTCGATTGACCTCTTCGCCATTGCTGGCCCAGTGAACCTGCCCTCCAGAGGCCATGACATTGTTTTCAAACTGGGTCAGATAGCCGTCCAGGTGAGCCAGGACATGATTCTTGGTATTGCGGGCGAACTCGCGATATTCCTGAAAGTTCGCGAGTTCATCAATTGCCCGTTTTCGGGTATCGACGAACCCTCCTTCGGCACGGCCCATCGCGGCTCTCAGATCCTCATCCAGCAAGGCCTCTGCAGCTTTTGTGCGAAAGTTTTTGGATGTGACCTGCATGTTATTTTCGATAGCCGATTGCCGGGCCCGGACCAGAATCAGTCAGGAACTCGGCATAATGGTAGACCCTGGTTTTGCTGCCCAGTCGTCTTAGACGGCCAGCGATATTCATCAGGCACCCAAGATCACCTCCCAGCAGCACTTCTGCTTCGGCATCTTCGATTCCATCAATCTTGCTGTCAACCATACTTGTCGAAATTTCCGGGTATTTGACGCAAAACATTCCTCCAAACCCACAACACACCTCCGAGTTCGACATTTCGCTGATGTCGATTCCAAGACGGTCCTTCAGCAGCTTGCGGGGTTGTGAACGTATCCCGAGTTCACGCAGGCCAGAACAGGAATCGTGATAGGCAATTCGCAGCGGTCCATCGTCAAACGAAGACTTTTTTTGCTCAAGATCAGCCTTGACGACATCCACCAGAAAGCCTGACAGTTCATGGGTTTTCTCAACGAGCCGCATGCACTGCCCATGCCTGGAACTTCCCTCATGAAATAGCCCCGGGTAGTGTTCCTTGATGGTCGCTGCACAGGAACCTGAGGGAGCAATCACGTATCGATAAGGTTCAAACAGGCTGATCATGCTTTCAGCAAGAATTCGGGTCTTCCCTTCTTCACCGGCATTGTAGGCAGGCTGACCACAGCACGTCTGTTTAGGCACATCAACCCGATATCCGAATTTCTCAATCAGCTCAACAGCAGCATGAGCTATCTGGGGTCTAAACAGATCAGACAGACAGGTAACCAGAAGAGCAACCTGTTCGGATTTGCGCGTTGAGCTTGACCCGTTCATGAAATTTCGGATTTTGTTGTCTTGATCAAATCAAAATAGCTTTTGGCCGCATCATGCACAGCCTGAAAATCAAAATCCATATTTTCTCTCCAGCCAGCTTCAGCGATACCTCTTGAGACATTGATCATTAAACCATGCCCTGATTCGGTCAGGCCATATTTGAGTACTGCCTTGAGATTGCCGCCTTGGGCCCCTATTCCGGGAACCAGAAACGGCATGTCGCCAACCATAATTCTAACCTTGGCCAAAGTTTCCGGCTGGGTTGCTCCCATAACCAGTGAAATATTGCTGTTGTTGTTCCACTTGTTGGCGGCCAGATACGCGACCTGCTCATAGAGCATCCGGTCACCGCATTGTAGTTCCTGTAATTCTGCACTGCCCGGGTTTGAAGTTCGGCAAAGGACGATCACGCCGCGATCAGGATAGCCCGCAAATACTTCTATGCAATCACTCCCAAGATACGGATTGACTGTCAATGCATCGGCACCATATCTCATGAATGATTCCTCCGCATATTCTACTGCTGTCGAACCAATATCCCCTCTTTTCGAGTCAAGAATGACTGGAATATCGGGATAAGCCATGCGGACATGATTGATGGCCTGTTCCAAATCCTCCTCCATGCCCTGCCCGCCAAAGCATGCGAACTGAAACTTGAATGCACAGGCAAATTCTGCTGTAGCGTCAACAATCTCTTTGCAGAAGTCCAAGCAGGGAAGTTGCGATTTCGGGTATTTTTCCATTAGCAAGTACCCGGAATGCGGGTCCAGGCCAACACACAGCAGGGATTCTGTAGACTGCCATCTGTTTTTCAGCTTTTCGTAGAATCTGCCCATACGGGTACTTTCCTCCAGCCCAACTCAGGACATCTCACTGCCAGGACTATAACTGAACCATGATCGAATGGGTGATGCCGGCATGTTCAGCGCCGTTCAACCAAGCACTCTCTTCAAGCATGTGGCCTATGTTCTTTCCCTCAATATCGGAACCAAGACTTGCTGGCCGGGCACCAGAGCAATGTTCATAAGATCCGGATTCAGCCGATAAAACAGGCTTACCGGAAAACCCACTTCCGTAGCGAGATTCCATACCGTATCGCCTTTATTCACGACATGACTTCTGATTTCTACCAGTTGATAGTTTTCCTTTAGCTCCTCATTCAGAATCTGATGAAATTCCACCCTCTTGCGTTCAAAACGGCTGATTTGCCCAACCGAGTCAATGGGCAGACTGATCGTACGTCCGATACTCAGTGAAGCCTTGGCACTCATGGAGTTCAGTGTTCTGACCGGGCCTGCATAGCCTATGCCCAGCCAGTCAGCATAGTGACCCAATGTTTCCTCGGCCATGGCAATGATTGAATAAACGGGCTCGCCACCGGCTTGCGAGACACGGACTGACAGGTTGGGTATGGTGTCCAGCAGATTATCCAGCTCGGGACGGGGCACTCCCGTCAGGGCATCCACCTGTCGCGACCCCGCTTCCGCTATTGCCTTGTCCAGCTGCGCAAGTTCGGTCAAGGTCTCGTTGGTTTGAGGGGCTTCAAATCCGGGTATCCTGATTCGCTGCCCCGGGAAAATTGTCGCTTTCCTGCTCAAGTTGTTCAATCGAATAAGCTCATTGCAATCAACATTGAATCGATTGGCAATTCGACATGCTGAGTCACCTTTGACAACCAGATACCGATTGCCTTCATCCAGTCTTGCCAGTTCCCGTCGATCACTGCCGGTGCCCGGAATCAGCAAGCTCTGGCCAACCCTTATTACAGCTTTGCGTCCGAGATTGTTGAATCGTATTAGCTCGCGGCAGCTTACAGAGTATTTTCTGGCTATGGCGCAAGCAGTATCCCCCCTGATGACACGGTACGTCTGCTGATCCGGACTTGAGGAGGCACGCTGAATCACGGTTTTTTCAACACCGCCGGAACCGGATTGATCGAGAGCAAATAAGCCACCCGGAATAACCAGTTTCTGGCCGATTCGAATCAGTGCGCGTTTGCCCAGCCGGTTTGCTGAAATCAGGTCCTGGCAATTGATCTGCAGTGCCCTGGCGATCCCGCAAGCGGTATCGCCTTTTCTGACTACATAGGTGCCGGATTCCGGTATCGGATTTTCCCGAGGCAGTGACTTGAAATAGGCGATTTCATTGACATATTCATCATCGCGGTGAGGGAGCTTCAGCTTGTACCCAGCAGGAATCATCCTCCACCCATTCCAGATGAATCGCGTCAAGCCGAGATTAAGCGGACGCAACTCCTCCTCTGAAAATCCGAATACCTGCTTTATGCGGTCTACAGAGGTAGGATTGTTGAGGGCAAGCGTTAGAACTCTCACTGGCTTGGGGGCTAGCTCCTTGCCAAAATACTGCTCTGCATTCTTGACCACATGACGGGCGGCCAGAAAACTCGCATAAAAATTCTTGACCGCGGTTCGAAATGACGGCGACCGGTATTTTTCAAGCACCTCCATGTAGTCAGGGTTCACTTTCCTTATGGCGCGGCGCATGCCGTTTACGCCATAGTTGTAGGAGGTAATCACAAAAGGGCTGATCTCGCTGTCCTGGACACCTGGATCGATCTTCTGGGCAAGCTTGGTGAGAGATGTTCTCGATTCTGTCAAATAACGGGCAGCTCCATGGGTTGCAGCTTCGGGGTCGAGCCGCTCGTCTATCGTTGCGTCCAGCTGCAATCCAAGAGTTCTGGCAGTACTCGGCATAATTTGCCACATTCCCGCAGCGCCTGCTTTCGAATAGGCTCGCGGGTTGTAGGTCGATTCTACGAAAGGCAGGTACCGAATATCGGGGTGCAGATTGTACTGGGCCAGTATGCTGTCCACCATGTAACTGTAGCGATTGAAGCGTGCAAGTCCCTTGATGAAACTCTCCCTGATGCCGGTCTGGCATCTGATTTTTTCAGATTTTCTTCGCAGCTGATTCGGGTTCTTGCCCGGAAACAGGCTGGCCAAGTGCTGTTCCTCTTCCGAGAGTGGAGCAGACGATTCCAGTTTTTTTGCCGTGTTGTAGAGGGCCGTCTTGATTCGCTTTCTTTCCCTGTTCAGCCTTGACTTGACAGAGCTGCTGCATCCCCTGCCCGTATCGACTACCGAATAAACCCGCTCCGGGATATCTGGATCATGAAAAACTGCCTTGTCCTTTCCCCACTTGAAATACACATGCGCCCAGAAAACCACTCGTCCATGAAGTGCTTCAGGGCAAGGGAAATCCTCACTGCAATCTAACTCCATATCCGTGAGCAGATGATGCGCATGGGTGTTGTTTGACACTACCATGGTCACAACACATAGACATAGCATTGCAAAAACAGGGTAAAAAAGTTTCCTCATTTACTTGGTCAACAGATAGGAAGATCAACGTGTGCTATTTTATATGAACAGCAAAACGATTCACATTCTTAAGACTCCCCTCATTCATAAAATAGGGTTTTTCTGTCCGTTGCTGGAGTCGAGTTCCATGGCCAGTATGCCAACGAGGCCAACATTGGAGAAACTCAAGACGCACCCACCAGCTAAAAGCACTTCTACCATCACGAAGGAAGTCTTCCGATAACAGACTGCGTTTATCGGATCAGGATGCTATTATGAATGGGTCACTCTGACATGGCGCTCCATGATATCGGAATATGCCCAGAACTGGTTTTCTGCACACTCTTATGGCATATGTGCCAGGGTCATTAGCAAAGCTGATCTGTTAAGATTTCCCATCGCGTGACCCGATAACCAACCTTGCAGCATCTCCTCACTCGCTATTTGCAATCAGTCCTGACCGGAATAACGAGTTTAGAAGAGGTACCGGAAAACTGGGAAACAAGAATGGATGCCATGGGGCTTTCCGAACAACTCATGAAATGATCTTGAAAGCGTTTTTCCGGCACCCACACCTTCATAACAAGCCTTGATTTGATCAATATATTTATCTGCTTACCTTTGGGGGGGGGGGCGCGCGCGCGGGGGCGCGGGGGGGGGGGGGGGGGCGGTGGGAGTGCGTTCCCTGCGGGCGAGGCGGGGGCGCGGGAGGGGTGAGCAGAAGC
>JAPOSW010000069.1 GCA_026709505.1 Gammaproteobacteria bacterium
TGCCGAGTTCCCGAAGACGCGGTCCGCTAGCAACTCGGAGTCATGCTGCCTGCATTATACTCCATGGCACGAAGTGAATCCGCAGTTGCCGAACATTTGTGGTGTGTAACTCTAGGGGTCAGAGCCGCTACATAACCCGCTCGGATAACCGCTAGATATCTGCACTTAATAAAGACACTGCACGCGCAGCTATCTCCCCACATCTCCTTCCATTTCGCTAGCCGCTCCCGCTGGGAATCGTCCAGGCTGTCCGGATCAATCGAATTGATGCTGCGATCCCTCCAGTACGGAAACCCGCCTGAAACCTCCATGTAGCAACCACTTCCAATCCGATGGTCCGAGTAGCCTCTTTTAGCCTTGCTTTTGTCAAACGCCGGTTTGCAGATCGCCTTGGCGTCGCCATGCCAGTACTGGCACAGGGAAACCGTGTCTGCCGAGACCGTGCCGGAACCGGCAAGAAACAGTATGGAGGCCAGCAGAGCAGCATATATCGTCTTGCTGCTGTCCGAACTATTGTGCCTGTGACGACTGAACCCGCTAATGCCCTGTACACGAGACAAAGCGCCTGACAACAGGTCTTTCGGTGTTTTTTTTCATCTTGTTTCCTCAATTGTTAATGGAACCCCTCTCTGACTCGCTCCATGTCAGGTTTTCTGGTCAATGCCACAATGTCAAGTACAGACAAATTCCCCGACTCCCTGCAGGATAGCGCAAAAGCCATAATTTACCTACTATCGATATTCTGCCTATCATAGTTGATTTGACGGGGGGGGGGGGGCAACAATGTCATTAATCTAATGTATATGGTATTATATTGGTACAAATGTGGTAATATTTCATTTATTCTCCCGGAGTAAAAACAGTTTGCGTTTGCGGGTGATCTTTCAGGCAGGCATGCGGAACGGACTGCCGAGCGCCTGGGAGAAGACGTCAGTCAGTATGAATTCCGTCAAGTCGAACCGGAATCGACACCTCTTCGGTCACCCACACCAAAACCGGGGTGCAATGGACAAAAAATACCTGCCAGGTCGTCAAGGCCGGGTAGATCGAAGCCCTGATTGAGCTTCTGACCCCGTTTTCCTCGCACGGGGAGAAAATCGATAACACGATCGGCCATTTCGACCGCAACCGTAAGCGAATGCGCTATCAGGCATTCCGGGAACAGGGACTGTGTATCCAGTGCCGCCGTAGAGGCCGGATGCAGAAATGTCATCGGCACCCGACTGAAGCGTGGCGGCATGCACTGGAGTGGAAATAGCGCAAACCACATCGCTTCGCTTCGTTCATTTGTCATCAGCAAACGACTTGATGACTGCTGGTACGAAAAAGCCGGCAACTCCTGATATCCAACACAAAAATGATATTTGCCCAAAATTTGACGCCCCCCCCCCGGTCTTGTTGACACTACGAAGTGAATCGACGACAAGTGCAGGGACGATGAATCCGGGGAAGATGACATCAGGCCTGTCGTAGCGCGAGAAGACCCGGCGAAAGCCCTTGAGCCGCCGGAACAGGCGTTCCACCTCGTTGCGATGCCTACCGGTCGTATTCCCACAAAATCCAGGCTGCCTGCGACGCGATACTCTACCCGCTAGGACAATCACCCTGAACAGAGTTCTGCCGTCCAGAACAACCCTGATTTCAAGACGTTTGAGACCGGGATAGGATTGGTGCGTCCACAATATTTCCAAACCTCTTCAACCGGGAAAATCTGTGGGACTGAACCACGATTTCGACTGAACGGTCATGGTAGATAGCAAACTACTACACTGCCGACACCAAATCCACCTCGAAATTCTCAATGAAAAACCCCAAGGCAGAGAAAAATAGGACTTTTGCGTATGTTTGCATAAGAGGGTGATTCATGCTTTTTTGCCGATTGTGAAGTTATCTTTATAAGCCCTTTGTGTTGCCTGGAGAAAATCAGGACATTCGCTACATGAGACCTAGATCAAGACCGCCGGGTGCACAGAGCCGCCATTCACTCGTCCAGTTTACCGGCTTCTCCTCGGCAGCGAGAGAAACCAACTGGCCATGTTGCCAATTGAAACTCGCAATCCTGCCGAGTTGTCGCAAGGACGATGGACGAGGCGACCCCATTTTGACTTCAATCGGGAATACCTGTCCATCGGACTCGACAAGAAAATCAATCTCCTGACCATCGCGTGTGCGCCAGAAATGCACTTCAACTTCACGCACCCGATGCCGAAAGGCCTTGAGAATTTCAGAGAATATCTGTGTTTCGAAGAGCGCACCCCCCATCGGTCCAAGTCTTGCCTCATCCGCGCTACGCCAACCACCGAGCCATGCGGCAAACCCGGCATCCAGAAAGTAGAGCTTCGGACTCTTGGTCATTCTCTTCGTTCGGTTTGTATGATAAGGGTATACGAGTTTTATCAAATAACCGTCTTCCAGCAGACTCAGCCATTCTTTCGCCGTTGCCGGTGACACCATGGCATCTCGACCCAAATCCTGGTAATTGATGACTTGTCCGGTGCGAAGTGCACAAAGTCTTACAAAAGTTTCAAATTCTCTGCGCTTCTCGATCCGAGACAGTTCTCTGATATCACGCTCAACGTATGTTTGAAGGTACGAGGAAAGGTAAAGATCGCGCACTGAGCGATCTCTGACACCGTGCAATTTGGGGAATCCTGTCTCCAGCAGATGCTCGAAATATGCTTGCGGAGTTTCAGTGCGTACTGCGCCCTTTTCTTCCATCGACAGACCGTGCAGATTCAGGATGGCCACGCGTCCGGCAAGCGTCTCGCTTACTCCTGCCATTACCTGAAAGTTCTGCGAACCTGTAAGTCGAATCGCCCCGGGAGGAAGACCACCGGCATCGACAAGCTTCTTGATCGGACTCATAAGCTGCGGGGCGTACTGAATTTCATCAATCGTGAAAGGAGGTTCAAGGTCCTTCATGAACAAAACCGGATCACGATTCGCGCGCTCACGAACTGCGAGGTCATCAAGGTTTACGTAGGAATGTCCCGAACTGCATCTGTTCAAGAGAGAACTCTTGCCAGCCTGTCGGGGGCCAAGCAGCAGCCACACTGAAAACAACTGCAACTGTGGAGCTGGAGTGTTGATTATTGGTTCAACCGTTCTGCTGATCCAGAAATTCGGCATATTTTAATCTTGCTTCATATCTGCCGGCCATAATAACATAAGCGCATGTCTTTTTACCAGTTTATAGGGAAAACCGTGATTTGGAGAGTGGAACTCTAGAGTTTTGCTTACGATCATCAGCCATGTAGGAAGTTTCTGCAAAATTTAACGGTTATGGGTTTCCATGCTGAATCAAACGATATAGAGAATAGTGGGAATCAAACATGCCGGAATGGCTCCCAGAGCCCCCTTGAAATTTTCCGCATGCCTCATTGCGTGTTGCATCGAGTAATACTTTTGAAAGTTCTACGCCTTCTGCCTTGTGCATCTCTTCCGGAGCACGAGGCGGAACTATGCAGTTGGGGCATCCGGCCTCACAACGGCAGTGTGCACCAACTGGAATTTGGAACAGTGTTCCCACCCGTAATAACTGAGATAATGCGTTGACTGTGCGGCTGAAGAAACCGCACCTGAACCTCGTTCACAAACACCCTATTAATCGATTATTATTCAGAGGGGGTTCAAAACTGGCTCACAACAATCATTGAAGGCGATTTATCCAGCCACGCCTTCGTATAGTTTTCATATAAAGAAATTCCTTTTCGGTAACCAACTGTCAGAAGTATTTCTTCAAGGGATACGAGCCTCTCACGAAAGCCCAGTCTTACCCCGCATCGCAAACTTGCTTTGTCTGGACCACACAAAAGCCAATTGCTATGCCGTGCCAATGCACGGGCCCATAGCAACTTCTCACCCAAATCCAATGCAGTACCCGCTACCTTGATATCCAATTCTACAACTTCCCTTTCGCTGACCGCATGATCTGCGGCCAAGGTGCCATGTAGCTGTCCGGCATCAATATCCTGCTCTTTGCGACGCAACTTAAAACCCGTATTTGTCTCGGTCACACATTCTTCCATAGTTTCCAGTTGATAGCCTCTCGAAAGCACAGACCACGTTCCTTTACGGTGTGCCTCAATGATCACATTTGTATCAACAAGTACCAAGCCCCCTGTTCTGACAGCTCCGCTCACAGTTTAATAGCTTGATTGATCTTGTAAACACTAAACAATTCATTCAAATCTTCGATTGTGAGGTGCGTCAGAGATGCGGCACGTCGAGCGGATAAGAGGCCCTGATCAATCCCCCTTGACAATACATCCAAGAACGATCTCGAAAATAGAGATGGTGTCTCTGCCCTTGAATCCCGGCCATTATAGTACAAGGCTGTTTCCGGGACTGATCTAGCCTTATCAGCCGTCAACTGCCCAAGGGCTACCAGCCTCCATCGGAGAGCGGATGAGGTCACTTCCATTTCTTCAGCTGCATCGTTCAACCGCACTATAAGGGCTTCCCTATCCAGATACTTCCACTCCCCGTATTTTTTCAGTGATACTCTCGGCATCAGCAAGGCTGCTGCGAAACTGTCAGCGAGTTTTTCTACCCATCCACCACCGGTCTCCGAGGTATTTTCAATGTGGTCGGGCGGCATGGAATCCCAAGTTAAAATGTGAAACAGTTCATGTGCCAAGTCGAAATTCCTCCTTCCGGCGACTTCTCCTCGATCAATTAGTACTACATCAAGATCAGGCAGGCGGCATGCTGCACCGGAAATTCCTCGGTATGCATCAACCATGAGAACCAGAATCCCGAGTAGTTCTTCCATAATGGATGCCAGTCTCCGAGCCGGAACAGCACCCAATTCGAACTTGGCAGCAAACTTCTCTCCTGCATTAACCGCGTCTATAAGTTTTGATTGCTTATTCAAGTTAAGGGAATGGCGCATGAACGGCATCGGATGACCAGTCTTTTTAGACAAGGCCAAGTACGCTCCGATCCAACAGCTCGCGGTTTTTTCGTATTCGCATAGCTCCGCCTTGCCAACTCCAGATTGCCGCCATGAAAACTGTACCTTACCGTCTAGCCGGAATGGATCGGTAAAATAATCCAGTGTGGCACCCAATTTATCCATTGAAAGCAGCAATTCGTCGGCACTCAACCGTCGTATCCCTGTCTCTATTGCAGAAACAGTCTGTCTATCTTTAAATCCGAGCAAGCACGACAGTTCCTTCTGGGAAAGTCCTAACTCCTTTCTCAGTTCCCTAAGACGTGTGCCTATAATTTTCTCTGTCACTGTGCTTCTATAATTCTTGCAATAATAATAATGCAAGAATTATATGCTATTCATATCTTGCATGGAAGATTTTTTTCACGGGACAGCTTCTTGAACAGAAGTACCAGAAAGTACAGAAACAATGAGGGATTTACTTACTTCCATGCAGGTGGCCGATGTGTCTGGCCTGTCATGGCTTGTAGGGTGGATTTACCGGTAATTTCCTTAAATAGTCGCAAAAGGATGGAATAGGGATTTCATAATGCTTAGGGAGCTTGCCTGTCTCTGCCAACACGCCGGCATGCAGCGCATCGATCAGAAAATCATCCGTAGATTGCTGCTTCCTGCTTCGTGCAAATTGTGTCAATTCGTCAATCTCATCCCAGCTTAGCACTCCATTTCTATCTTGCGCTTCCTGTGCCAGATTCTTGTAAACCCAGGGATGCCCTGAACATGCATCAAGCCGGTAGGTATAGTATTCCTCTTTCAGTTCCTCGCCAAGCTGAATTGCCCGTAATAACAAGTCTTCATTGATAATTCCGCCATGATCACTAATGACTTGACCAGCTGCCACAGATACATTGTTGGCATGCTGGGGCCATCCTTGAGATAACTCGACCAAGGCATTCACCCAGGTTGCCTGGCTAGATCCCTTAAAGCTATAGGCATCAAATACGCTTTGTATTACATTTGTTGTATCCTCATGCGTGAGGCGCCTCAATGTTATCACTCGCTTTCTGGGAGGTCTTGACAAACCGCATTTCTCAAGCACTCTCCTGGTATCACTCAACCCAAAAAAAGCAGCCACCAGAGGAATGTCCTTCGGATTCTTGTGCAGGCACTTCATAACCGCCTTTGTTGATTGATTGACCGGTATGTTTTGAGCCTCGTCGACAAATATCACCATGTGGATGTCTCCCAGCAGAGGAGCCGCATCACGAAAAACCCTCTCGGCAATGATTGTTTCCGGATTCGGTGTATCCTGCGGCTTTCCATGCACCGTTAGGCCCAATCCGCCAGCCTTCACAGTGCAACCGCCTTCAGAAAGTGCGGATACGAGTTTTTTGCTGAGTTCCTTCATTTTTTCGGAACCTTTGGAAACCTGACCGGGATAGTGCTCTGCAAGCCGCTCTCTTTCGCGATTTGCCTCCTCAATCATGATCATGACTACATTTGCCGCCGATTGTAATGTATCCGGATCAATCAGTATCGCTACCCAAGGATCTTGCGGTGTCGAATGCAGGCGAACCGCCTCCATGCATTCGCCCATCAATGCCGTCTTGCCAGCACCGGGAGCGCCCTGAAAAATCATGGTGCCGCCGCCAATATGACCCCTGCCAAGGCTTTTGACGGCTCCTCGAAACACTTCGTACTCGGCATCACGGCCCCGAAAAAAAGGCTCGCGGCCGACTTCAGCGCGATCGGTCAGCTCCAGCCAGTCTTCCAATGGCAATGGCGCCGCTGGCGGCGGTTTTGGAAAAGGGTTTTCATTCATGGGTATAAACATACCATTAGTTGAGAAATTGGACTGAGAAATTGGACTTTTGATCACCGAAAAATCACCAAAAACCTTAAGGGCATTTGCTGAAATATTCAATGTTCGAAGGCACTTTCCACTTGATTTTACTCCACGTTGGACATTACCTGTTCACACCAACCGACAATCTGAAAAATGCAATTTCTACTAGAACTCATGAGTTATCATCGACTATCATGTCCAGCAACATCCTTGACCCCTCCAATCCCTGGTCTGCTGCCTGGCTTAGCCATGTCCTCGCAACCTTGGTATTGCCTTGAACACAGTCCCCGTCAAGATACATGCAGCCAAGCCCATGCTCAGCCAGTGCCAACCCCTGCTCTGCGGCCGCAGTCATCCACCGGTATGCCATCAGCTCATTGCGGACCACCCCCAACCCCCTTTGATGCATGACCGCCAGCCGATACTGAGCATCAGCCATACCATTTTCGGCGAGCGGTCCGAGCAGCCGCATAGCTTGCGAAAAGTTCCTGGTCTCGAATGCAGCAATGCCACTCGCAAGATCCATTGCTGAATCACCATTTTCGTCAGTTGGAGTGTCTTCGGACATGGTTTAATATTCAGGGATTATGGGTCAGCCCCTCTCGGACCGCCAGTACCGCTGCTTCAACTCGTGAATGCAGGCCCAGTTTCTTCAATATCGACTTGACATGCAGCTTGACGGTGCCGTCTGATATTCCAAGATCCAGCGCGATGCGCTTGTTGCTCTGGCCTTCTGTCAAATGCCGCAAAATCTCCATCTCACGAGGCGACAGGCAATCAAAAATCGAGTCTGGGTTCTCATGCCTCCTCGCCTTTTGCTGAATAATGGATGCCAGCTTCCCGGCCAACTGTGGCGCAACCACAACCTCACCCGAAATCACCTTCTTCATGGCGGCAACCAGTTCATCGGGAGCCATGTCCTTCAACAAGTAACCGTTAGCCTGATGCTGCAGACACTCCGTCAAATCGGAAGTGTCATCACTCGTGGTCAAAACAAGGATCGGTAGCTCTGCATGATTCTTGCGCAAGGCCCTGAGTGTCTGAATCCCATCCAGTTCCGGCATGCGAAGATCTACCATGACCACATCAGGGCACTCACTACTCACCGATTCGATGCCTTCAGTGCCATTCGAAAAGGAAGTCACCTCGACGCCTCTGCGCCTCAGCAATCCCTCCAGACCCTCCCTGAAGAGTGCATGATCATCAATCAATACCGCTTTCATTTCTCAACATGTCATGGACTTTTTGCTTTACCGTCCTGTCGCGAATCCTGCTGACGTTCAAATTCGAGCATGACTCGACTGCCTTCTCCCGGCTCTGACTCGCATTTCAGATCCGCACCAAGTTTGGCTGCTCGTTCAGCCATAATCTGCAACCCGACATGCTCTCCCAGCTGAACAGGTCCGGATAATTGTTGCTCATCGTACCCTATCCCATCATCCTCGACAACAATCCGACAAGATCCATCGCGATTTCTAAGCAGTACTCTAACGTTATTGGCTCTGGCATGCTTTTTCGTATTATTCAGAGCTTCCTGGACAATGCGAATGACATCGGTCCTCATGTCCGGTGCAAGATTGTCATCCTGCCACTCGTTCTGAAAAAACACCGAAAGGTTCGTATCCCGCTGACATCGTTCAACGAGTTTGGCAACGGAACTGGGAACATCCTGCAACTGATAAGGCGCCCGGAACTGGCCAATCAGGAAACGCAGTTCCTGAACCGCTTCCTCAACCTGTTCTTCCAGTTTCTCCATCTCCTCCCAGGTCACTTGCTCGTCGCCCTGATGAAGGGTTTCATCCAATACCCGCACCTGAATACGAAGACCAGAAAGTGTCTGAGCCAGTGAATCGTGCAGTTCGTTGGCAAAACGTGCTCTGGCTTCAACCGTATACAAACGCCCGGATTCATCGTCCAGCCGGAATTGTTCAAGCATGACTCCGAGATGTTGTCCAATACTTAAATACAACCTGCGGTTTTCCGGGTTGACCGCTTCCTCATCATCAAAGAAAAGCTGCAAGGTTCCTAGATAAGTATCCAGATACTGAATCGGAATCTTCGCGGTATACACGGGGTTTGAATTCGCGAATTCCCCATGCATAGTACCAGTTGTCTGAAAATCCACCTCCCGGTGATTCTGCTCGACATCCTGCAAGCTGTCGGTCTCGGTCATGTACGGACTGTCCGCGGACAGTCCATGACTATGCACCAGTTCATGTTGACCCCGAACGAGAACCCTGATCACCGAGGCTCTCGCATTAAACACGTCCCTGAAGCGGTCCATAAAATGACCGAACAGCTCCCCGACCGTATCAAAGTGGGTTGATGAACTGACAACTTCATACAGCAACTCCAATGACAGCGTCTTTTGCTCCAGTCTTCGAGTCTGCTCGCTTACCTGATTCTTTAGACTCTGCTGCATCTCGAGCATACGCTTGCTCAGGCGATTGATTTGCTCGATCAATCCTTCAAAATCGCCGCTGCCGGGTTCTGCGATCCGAGCACCCATATTGCCGTCACTGACTTCTGACGCCCAGTCGTGCACCTGTCGTATCGGATGGATCAGAACGGTTCGAATCATGATCATGCCGCGAACGATACAAAGTATTGCTCCTGCAACGTAAATCCAATCGGGTATCCGGAACCCAGGCCAATCAAGCCTACCAAGCAGAGTCTGAACCAGCCAGACACTAAGCAGCAGGACCGCCCCGAAAAGCGGCAACATGACCTCTCGGCAAATCAACCCAAATCCAGGTCGAAACCACCGGGTCTGTGGTGGCAGCAGACACTCGGGTTCGTAAGACCCGCCTGACTCTGGCTTCGAATCGACCGCGTTCAAACCCATCAGATCAATAAGCAAGTCAAACCCAATATACGGACAGCAAAGCCGACTCGACTATTTCTTCTGGCCTGGCTTGATGTGTTCCCTGTCGTTTGGATTGATAAATATGAAATGGTGCTCTCCATCTTCCATTTCGACATAGTCCAGCTCTGCTCCTGCAAGCAATTCCGTACTGGTCGGTGCAACCACAATATCAATGCCACTGCTATTGCTGTAGCTGTCGTTGTGATCACCGCTGTCAAACCCCATCGCATAATCAAGAGTACCATTGGCCAGACGCCTCGCGGCAATCCTCAGGAACATGCCCTCTGACTGGGTTTCCTCCATGGAAAATCGAACTTGTCTGGCTGCCGCCTTGGAAATGGTAATCATGCAGTTTCTCTCAATGTATTGTGCCCAGCCTCATGAGTGGCTCTGGGTAATGTAACGGGTGAAATGCTCAATCCAAGGATAATTCCGTGTGTTTCGCAAATGCGAAAAGCCTGCGATTACACCCTGACGGACAAACCCGTCATGCTCGCCATCTACGCCGTGCCCGCGAACAATTTCCCAGGCATAGTCAATATCCTCCTCAATGCCTTCTATCGATGAATGGTGAAATTCATGCGCTCTTACCGACTGAGATGATTGATGTCCGGAAAACTCCGGAGCCTGATGCCAAATGTGCCTGTCCGTGGGTGCCAACTCGACATAACCGCGTCCAACCGGACGTTCGTTCATTCTGACATCAACCGGAAAGTATCCCGCCATACGATGGCGGCGACCCTGCCAGTCAAGACTGCGAGCTAGATACATTAGGCCGCCACATTCGGCATATACCGGGCGGCCTGATCCACAAAAGCCAGCGATGGACTGAAGCATGGATTGATTGCACTCCAAACGTTCTGCATGCAGCTCCGGAAATCCGCCACCGACAAATAGCGCATCTACATCCGGCAGTCCGCCATCTTCCAATGGACTGAAATAGTGGATGTCAATCCCGGCCCTCTCAATCATCCCAATGTCATCGCAATAGTAGAATGAAAAAGCCCGATCGCGTGCTATGCCAAGTCGCAATCCCTCTACACACGGTAGCCGTTCCCTATAGTTCTGTGGCACAAGGTCAATACGGTGCAGCTCAAGAAGACTGGTCAATGAATCGATATCCAGCGACGACTCGACGATCGATGCAATCTTCTCCACATTTTGCGCGGCACTTTGATCTTCAACACTCGTCAGCAAGCCAATATGTCTTTGATCAATGGTCATCTCTGCATGATGAGGCACAGCACCGATCACCGGCATATCCGTGTAGTCCCGGATCGCGGAGCGAAGCTTTGATTCATGCCTATGGCCCGACACATTGTTCAGGATGACCCCAGTCAGATTAAGCTCCGGGTCGAAAGCCTGGTAACCGGTCAAAAGGGGGGCGATGCCTCTCGTCATGCCTTTGCAATCGACCACCAGAATGACTGGTAGTCCCAACTGTTTGGCCAATGCCGCATTGCTGTCTGTACCGGAGGCGCTGACACCATCAAAAAGGCCCATGGTACCTTCAACCAGTGCCATGTCCACATCCCGGCAGTGATATGCAAATTTTTCCGCTATCTCCTGCTCGGTCATGCTGTTGAAATCCAGATTCACGCAAGGCCTGTCGGCAGCAATCCCAATCCACATCGGATCGATATAGTCCGGGCCCTTCTTGAACGGCGCCAGATTTACTCCCCTGTTCTTGAGCGCTCGACACAGGCCCATGGCAATCATGGTCTTGCCTGAAGAGCGGCGAGTTGCCGACAATAAAAACCCCTGCATGGTCATCACTTGTCAAAGCCGGACTTTGAAAAGTCAATCAAGATGATTGCACACGCTGCGTCTCAGCCGGAAGAAACGGCAGGACTCGGGTTGCAGCCAGGATAATGACGCCCACCACGGATACCCCACCCAGACCAAGTGCCAGCTCTGGCCAGCTCGGAGCGTAGCGGGCAACAACACCATCAAAAAATGTGCTTTGGACTTGCTTGCCCGGAAACATCAACTGCGGATAGCTTTGTCCGGCAATCACCATGACATAGAGCAAACAGAAGCCGCCGATCACCTTCGAGATTGCTGCACTCACCAATCGGGCTTTGGCACCTGCTTGATTCCTTGTCAAGAAAATCAGGTAGAGGGGCATCACCGTACCAATAACAATTTGCCCTGCCCAAAACAGGAAGGTATAAATGCCGCCATTCACAATTATGAACAAAACAACATCGTAACGTGCGGCAGTGTACAGCCCTGTCAGATAAAACACGCAAACCAGAAAACCTTCCAGAGCAATCAGGATTCCGAGAAGTCGCATCATAGAGGATGAAATTTCCGGCTTCATTGATATGCCGGACAAGCTCCCTATGACCCGGGAAACCAGCATGAACACAGCGGTACCCAGAGATAGCGATAGCACAATAAACAATGGCGCCATCATTGAGGAGTGGTAAAACTGCCTGGCGACAATGAATCCAAAAATCGATCCGGTTCCTGCGGTCAATACAAATCGCCACCCGAAGGCGACCAGCCCGGCAACTTTGACATGTCGATTCATTTTGCGCTCGAACATGAACCACAGGTAGATTCCGGCTACCGCAATAAATCCCGTATAGAGAAAAATGTTCCAGGCAAAGATTGATTTGAAGTTGTAGTGCGTCATGGCAATGATCAGACGATCGGGCCGACCGAGATCCAGCACCAACACCAGCAAGCCGCCAATCAACAGGCTTATTGCCAGCAATCCGGAAAAGCGGCTCCAGCCTGAATAGATGGTTCTTCCAAACAAGGAGGCCATGGAAGCGACATTGAGGGCACCCGAAGCGGAGAGAATGAGCGATATCGCAAACACATGCGGCAACCCCCATACTATCTGATTGTTCATTCCGGTTACCCAATGCCCTTCACTTTCCATGTAATGGGCCGCACCCAGACCCAACAGTGCAAGAGCCACCAGCGTCAGGGCGAGGACGTAGTAAGACGGGCTGTTGGCGGTCAGGATGCGATAGTGATGACTCATGGCATTACACGTTCTGGTACCTGACTCCTGTATTCAGCTTTAGATCTTCTCGAATCTGTCGGGATGGTTCACTCTTCAGGCTGAGCGAGATCTCGCTGTCCGGGTTCATCATATCGCCGAAAGTCATCGCGCCTCCCCCCTCAACATGACAGGCCTCGACACAGGCAGGAGTCCTGCCTACATCAACCCGGTGCGTACAAAAGGTGCAGCCCTCAACAATACCCTTGCCTCGTGGAGACCAGGATCTCTGGTTGGCCAAATTCTCATGGACAAATGACCTCGCCTTGTAGGGACAGGCAATCATGCAGTATCGACACCCGATACATGTGTGCTTGTCCACCAGGACAATTCCGTCATCCCGTCGGAACGAAGCACCCGTTGGACATACATCGACACACGGGGGGTGCTCGCAGTGCTGGCAAAGCATCGGCAATGAATCAACATGGGAAGTCTGCTGATCAACCAAATCGAGCTTGCGTATCCATTGCGCATCCGTCTCGGGTCGGCCCAGATCTTCGAGATTGTGTTCGGCATTGCAGGCGGAAACACAAGCATCGCAGCCGCTGCCGCATTTTTGCGTATCGATCAGCAAGCCCCAGCGAACCAGTTTGGATGCCGCTTCGGATGAAGTTTTTGCCATGGCAAGCTCAACCAGATTCAATCCTGCCCCAGCCAATGATGCAGCGGCGGCCGCAACCATCAATTTGCGCCGATTCGAATCCACGGCTTCAAGGTTTTCCGGATGACCGCTCATGGCATGGCTGCCCATTTCTTCATCAAGGCGTTTACGGACTCGGGCAATCCGGCATTCATGGAGCCGGAATATCCGGGAGAGCTGTCCGGTACAGCCGCATGACAGGAAAAGCAGTCGATCTTGACACTTACCGCCTCATGGCAGACTGCGCAAAACTGACCCGAGGCATTGATGGGGATCGCTTCCTGCTGCTGACTGGTCTGGGCATGACACTCAACACAGTCGACAAGACTGTGGCGTATGGAGCGATTGCCTTCCCGCATGGTCAGATCGCGGTCATGAAAAAGAAACTCCATGTGCTGTTTGCGCATGATTTCAGTCGGCTCAATGCATTGTTCACCCTTGCCACGCGGGATGTCCAGCCAGTCGGCCGAAGACACGCTGGTGAAGAGCGTCATCAACAAGCAGGCCAACCCACGCAGGAGCACTTGCTACTCTCCCATACCCATATCGATATAGCCGGTCGGACAGACATCCGCGCAGATATGGCAACCGATACACCGGTCATAATCCGTATCAACATAGCGGCCCATGGTGGACTTGTCCTTGCTCACCCGAAACACCGCATCTTGTGGACAGTAAATCACGCAGTTGTCGCATTCAAAACACATGCCGCAACTCATGCATCGACCTGCTTCCTTCTGGGCGGCCTCGGCAGAGAGACCTTGATGACGTTCTTCAAAGTGGCTGAGCACATGATCCTTGTCCGGTCCGTGCGACTTTCTCAGACTTCGCGGCTCGTAACCGAAATGACCCAGAAACAGCTGATCGGACGAGATGATCTCGTGGGTACTGCGGTCCTCGTAATTATGGACTGCGAAATTGGCATCGCATGTTCCCCAGTCCTGGCTTTCGTCGTAGTTTTCGGGTTCCAGGCTGTTTTCACGCAACTTTTCCAGAAGATTGAAGTGATGCACGTCAACCTTGGGGCGCTTGCCCGGTTCGGCGCCCTTCAGAAAGTGTTCAATGGAATTGGCCGCTATGGAGGCCTGACCGATTGCCGTCGTCAGAAGATGAGGGCGAATGATATCGCCAGCCGCAAAATGCCCGGGGCGTGCCGTCATTCGATACAACGGGTCGGCATCGATCAGTCCCCGGCCGTTGTCAAGTTCCTCCAACCCCTCAAGATTGCCAGCCTGTCCAATCGCCGAGACAATCAAGTCGCATTCAATCTCGAATTCCGTGCCATCAACCGGCTGCGGGCGTCCATCGGAATCAATTGTGCATTCTGCCAGCCTGAGTGCACGGGCGCGACCTTCAGCATTGAGCAACACCTCAGTGGGCATCACCCCATAACGGATGTCGACCCCCTCATGCAGCGCATCTTCAACTTCATGATCGGTCGCCGTCATCTCTGAACGCGGGAAGAGCGAAGTCAGGGTTACCTCGGCACCTTCTCGCATGGCCGCAAAAGCCGAGTCATGAGCAACATAGCCCCCAATCACCGCCTCGGCACGCAGGGATTTATTCAAGTTGCTGATTTTGCCGAGACGCCTGGCAACGGACACTACGTCGATGGAGGTGTCGCCGCCTCCAACGCAAATTACCCGATCGGCACTGACCTGAAGCACGCCCTTGTTGAATGCCTCGAGAAATTCCACGCCGCTGACGCAGTTCGGCGCTTGCGAACCCGGAATGGGCAGGGACCGTCCGCTTTGACAGCCAATGCACCATAGCACGGCATCAAAATCCTTCTCCAGATTTTCAAGCGCCACATCAACGCCAATCCTGACGCCTGTCCTGACTTCGATACCTTCCATGTCGAGAATGCGCTGAATTTCATGATCAAGGTAATCACGCGGCGTTCTGTATCCCGGAATGCCATAGCGCATCATGCCGCCCAGTTCAGCATGGTCATCAAAGATTGTCGAGCCATGGCCTTTTCTTCGCAACTGGTAAGCCGCAGCCAAGCCGGCAGGCCCTCCACCCACAATAGCCACCCGTGCGCTGCCCAGTTCCGGGGCATGAAACACGTATTTTTGTTCATAGGCAGTGTCACCGATGAACTGCTCTACCGCGTTGATCCCCACGAAGTCATCGACCTGATTGCGGTTGCAGCCCGACTCGCAAGGCGCCGGACAGACTCTTCCCATCATTGATGGAAAGGGATTGGCATCCGTACTGCGACGAAATGCATATTCTTCCCAGCTTACATCCTGGGGCGGCTTTTCAATGCCCTTGACGATCTGCAGCCAGCCCCGCACATCTTCACCCGAGGGACAACTGCCCTGACAGGGCGGGGTACGATGGATATAGGTTGGGCATTTGTGCGAATGATCGGCACTGAAGATGGCTTCCTGAAGGTTATCCCACTTGTAATCGCCGTCTTCAAACGCCCTGAAAGTCAAATTAACGGATTGATTGTCGTCTTGATCTGTCACGGTTTTTTCCTCAACTTTTCTCGTTGCTTGCTGTCACTGCTTGCTACCCAGCACAAGTGCATCGCCGACTAACTGGTGAACGCTGATAATCATGTCCATGCCCAGGCTATAAAACGGCAGAACCTTGGTGAACTGACTTTTGCAGATGGCGCAGATGGCAGCCATGTGGGTGACCTGATACTGTTCGATCACCTCATGCAAAGCCTGTACTCTCGGCAATGCGCCCTTGACGCGCAATTCGGTCAGGTCATCAGTCAGCAGTCCTCCCCCACCCCCGCAGCAGTAGGTCCCCTCCTGGATACTGTCCTCGCGCATGTCTACAAAGTGGTTGCAGGAAGCCCGAATCAGGGCACGCGGAATGATGAACTGACCGCCGGGCATGTTTCCCATCCTTGAGCCGCGTGCGACATTGCATGAATCATGGAAGGTCACCACCTTGTCATCGTTCTGTTCCCTGTCGAATTTCAGTGCGCCCGCCTGCACAAGATCGTAGGTCGCCTCGCAGATATGCTGGGGGGCAGGATAATCCGGGTCGAGGAAGTCAAACGGGCCAATCAGCGTGTTCCAGTAGCTGTAGGCAACACGCCATGCATGCCCGCATTCTCCGACAATAATCCGTTTCACCCCGAGTTCGAGTGCCGCCACCCGTATCCGCATTGCGACTTTCTGCATGCTCTCGTCATTACCGATGAACAGCCCGAAGTTGGCCGCTTCGGAAGCATGGGAACTCAAAGTCCAGGGAATCCCCGCCTGATGGAAAACCTTGGCATAGCCGATCAGTCCATCCACATGCGGTTCGGCAAAGAAATCAGCGGAAGGGGTGACCAGCAGGACTTCTGCATCCGCATCATCAAGCGGCAAGCGCACATCAACATCAGTGTCCTCCTTGATTTCCTCTTCAAGATCGAGCAGCGTATCCGCCATGGCCGGCTGGGGCAAGCCCAGGTTGTTGCCGATTTTGAAAACCTTGCCAATAATCTCGTTCGAGTATTTCTGTCCGATGCCGACGCTGGCCAGAATTTCACGTCCGGCCATGGTGATTTCTGCCGTATCAATTCCGTAGGGACAATAGACCGAGCAGCGGCGGCATTCCGAACACTGGTGATAGTAGCTGTACCAGTCTTCCAGTACTTCACGAGTCAAGTCGACCGCGCCAACCAGCCACGGGAAGTACTTGCCCGCAAAGGTGAAGTAGCGTCTATATACCTTCCGCATCAAGTCCTGTCGAGCGACCGGCATGTTCTTGGGATCGGATGTGCCGAGAAAGTAGTGACACTTATCGGTGCAGGCTCCGCATTTTACGCAACTGTCCATGAATACCTGCAGGGACCGGTACTTGCCCAGCAGCTCCTTCATTTTGGCCAGTGCCCGGTCATGCCAGTCCTCGACCAGTTCTTCCGGAAAGCCCAGGGCGCTCTGATGATCCGATTTGGCAACAAACGGGCGGCTGTGAGCCATGGTCCCCTCAACCACTGATGGCGTGACGGGAATATTGGTGACGACCGGGATGGTAAATTCGGCTTTCACGATGACCGGATACCCTGATGCCTAAATTCGCGGGAATTGTCGACCTGATTTCGCGTAGGACTGAAAAACACTCCGGGGGCATGCAGCAGCTTGCTTACCGGAAACACTGCCATCAGAACCACGACCAATCCCAGGTGTGTCAGTAGCAGGGGGTCACTTGGCAAGGGGGCAAGATCAAACCTCATCAAGCCCAGAAAAAACGCCTTGACCGCCACGATATCGGTATGCCAGACATACTTCATCATGAGCCCTGTGGCGGCGATGGCCAGCAACAGCACCAGCATCAGGTGATCAGAGGGGGCTGAAATATAGCGCACCCGGTCCACCAGAAAACGCCGCCCCCATAATCCCGACAGCCCGATCAGCATGGCCCATCCAGCGTACACGCCAAAAGGGGAAACAATCGCGACCCAGACCCACACCGGTTCCAGGAAATAGCGCAGATGCCGAATCAGCACGATCAGCATCGCAAAATGAAAAATCCAGCCAAATATCCAGGTCCACTTGCTGGCCTTGAAAAGGCTTTCAAAAAACACCGTTTCCCGAAACATGCGTCCTGCTACGCCCGGCATGGTAGTGGGTGCAGGCGTGGTTGGAATCTTGAATGGTGCCGGAGTGCGGGCATATATCACGACCTTGCGAGCGACGCCCAATACCAGAATCAAGGCTGCAACATAGAACGCCCCGGCATACAGATAGGTTACGGTCGACACGGCTGCAAGGTCCGCTGGTCCGAGCAGGCATTGCCCTGTTCGGTTGAGAGTATCCGGCAAGACGGAGGCTGCATAATCTGAGAGTCAAGTGCCAAATCGCAGCCCGGCGGCCACACAGCGGTTAATTGATTCCCACGATCCGAAGCTATACGCAGCCAGTGGGCTTGGGCAAGCCCGCATACTTGCACGCCTGTTTGGCAGGACCATAGGGAAACAGTTCATAAAGATACCTGCTGTTGCCCTTGTCCTTGCCCAGCCTTTTGCCAATGGCCTTGGTCAACACCCTGACCGCTGGGGCAATCTGGTACTCATCATAATACTCGCGCAGGAAGTTGACGACTTCCCAGTGATTTTCAGTGAGGTCGCATCCATCATGTTGGGCCATGGCCTCAGCCAGTTCCGAACTCCAGTCGGACAGGTTGGCAAGATAGCCCTCTTCATCCGTCTCAAAGGACTGACCGTTGATTTCTAGTGTCATTTGCTACTCCGAAATAAATTGAATGTTTTTGTTTAAGAATACTGCACATCAACCGGAGAATAACCCCGATGCGCATTCGTTTACAACCATGACTGTACTTTAGGGTGTTCAACGGCAAGCTTTACGAATCCTGCATAATCGACTACCTCAACACCGCTCACGATTCGATCCGGCTCAATGCCGCGTGCCTGCAGGTCTTCTCCAAGCACGCAGACCTGGCGATCCTCCAGACAGGTCTGAACAACCTCGCAAGCTTCACCATCAGCCAGTGCACCGTATACTCCGTCTTCAATCAGCAATATGCAGGAACCGGCCTGAGACAGACGTGCGCAACTCTCCAGACAGTTCTTCTCAAACGGTGACTTGTTGACGACATGCAGCATTTTCAGAAAGCCTCAGAAATTAAGCAGTACATCCGATTCACTAATGATCTGCTGCATTTCCCTGGCGCTGACAACATGAATCAGGGGCTTTTCCTCCCAGTCATCGTCCTCATCCTCATAAACCAGAGGCATCAGGTCATCCTCTGACAGTCCACGACGCTCCAGAGATTCACGCTCCACATAAACGCGTTTGACATCATAATCACCCAGGGCACGATAGGTTGCGCTGAAGTTCTTCGTGCCTATGGCCTTGGTATCCTGTCCCGCCTTGAGCTGGAAAACACCATCATCCAGATAGGCCATGGCAACATCCTGATCAAAGGCTGCACCAATCAGGGCAACCTCGAGTCCTTCCTGGGCATAATTTGTGCCATGGGGCGCTCTGCGATTGATATACAGAAACTTCTTGACAATGCCAGATTGTAGTTCTTCGCTCATAGCCTGCTGTCCCGGATTCCTTGAATTACCTGATCGTCAATCGCCGAATGTCACCAGACGATCGGCCTGAATACCTGCTTCGATTAGCTGTCCGAGACCCGAAATTCGAAATCCGTCGGCGATGTTGTTGGCATCCTTGCTGTTGCGTTTTTGCTCATCCTCGTCGACGACTCCACGCCGTTGAGCCGCCGCAACGCACACCACCAAGTCCAGATCGTGTTCTTGGGCAAGTTCTCCCCAACGATTAGCGATATGGCGATCATCCTGGGGCGGAGTCGTCAGGCGAGTTCCATTATTCACCCCATCGTGGTAAAAAAATACCCGGATCACACGGTGTCCCTGCTCGATCGCTGCCTTCGTGAAATGGAACGCGCTGTCGCTCGCCTGATGCGTGTAGGGACCTTCGTTGACAAGCACTGCAAACTTCATGGATGGGTCTCAGTGATATGATCAGAAGCGGATATGAGTAGACGAGTTCAGGCTTTTTCGCGAACCGCGCCAGTTGTCGATGTGATACTTGGTAAAGGGCAGTCCGGTCAGTTCAAAAAACCGAGGCCAGCCGATTCGATCAACCCATTCATTGACGCGTTCCCAGTCCTTTGCATCCTGCTGATAGGTTTTCAGGATCTTCTTGACGATTGCCGTTGCTTCGGGCCAGCGCGGCGGGTTATTGGGAACGCCACCCGCGACCAGCTTCTGAAAGCTCGGCTTGCTCCGTGCATTGGAGTGGTTTCCGCCAACCCAGATCGCCAGTTTGGAGTGTTCAGGATCATTGATCTGCATCGGCGGACAAGGAGGATAGCAGGCGCCGCAACAGATGCATTTTTTCTCGTCGACCTCCAGGCTCGGCCTGCCGTCAACCATCGCTGGCCGGATTGCCGCGACTGGGCAGCGGGCCACCACGGATGGGCGCTCACATACATTGGCGACCAGCGAGTGATTGATCTTGGGCGGTTTTGTATGCTGGACATTGATTGCAATATCGCCTTGTCCACCGCAGTTGATTTGACAACAGGAAGTGGTGATATGTACGCGATTCGGCATCCGGCAATGCTTGAATTCATCGATCAATTCGTCCATCATCGCTTTTACAACGCCTGATGCATCAGTACCGGGTATATCACAATGCAACCAGCCTTGGGTGTGCGATATAAAGGCAACTGAATTGGCGGTTCCACCGACTACAAAGCCTTCTTTCTCCAAAGCTTCAATCAACGGCTCGACCTTTTCTTCGCGGTCCACCATGTATTCGATGTTGCTGCGCATGGTAAAACGCACGTGACCGTCACCATATTTGTCACCGATATCGCAAAGCTTTCTCAACGTGTAGACATCAAGGATACGCTGGGTACCGGCCTTGACGGTCCAGATCGATTCTCCGCTTTCGGCATGATGGACCAGCACGCCCGGTCGGGGATGTTCGTGGTATTTCCACTGTCCGAAGTTCCGAATCATGGACGGGTGCATGTACTGCATACCGTCAGGACAGCCCGATTCGATCGGACGCCGCATTTCCTGAAGGTTCATATCCCTACCCTGCCTGAGCGGCAACCCGCTTGCGTTCAAACCATTTTTCCGCCTCTTCATCCCATCCATCCATGCGGACATAGGAGCTCTCTCGAGGGTGTGCAATCATGTTGGGGTCGACATCGAGATCAACGCCTTCGAGAAAGTTGACGAGGCCGATACGTTCAATCATTTCGCCGCATCGTTCGTGTTCCAGACCATTTTCTGCCCAGAAATCGATAATGTTTTCGGCGATCTCGACGATTTTTTCATAATCCTCATCGGTCTCAAGCTTCATGAAGGGAACCACTACGGTACCCATCAAGTCACCGATTTTGAGGGTACGCTTTCCACCGACCAGTATGGTCACCCCGCGATCATCACCGGGTGATAGCGCATGATTCATGACGTTCAGGCAGTGCATGCATTTCACGCAATTGCGGTTGTCGATTTCCAGCCTGTCATCGTTAGTCAGGGTCATGCAGTTGCTCGGACAGCGGGTAATCACATTATCAATGACATACTGTCGGCCCTTGGCCTCAATAAAGTTCGCAACCTGCTCTTCATTAACCTTGATGTCATCACGCCAGGTGCCGATCACTGCAAAATCTGCACGCTCGATCGAGTTGGTGCAATCGTTGGGACAGCCTGATATCTTGAACTTGAACTTGTAGGGAAGAGCCGGCCGATGAACATCATCGGTAAAGTTGTTAACCAGTTCCCTTTGCAGTCGATGCTCATTGGTACAGGATTGTTCGCAACGTGCGGCGCCCACACAGGACATGGCAGTACGCACGCATGGTCCTGCTCCACCCAGGTCAAATCCGTAGTCGTTGATCTCGTCAAAGAAGTGCTGGGTATTTTCCGTGGTGGCTCCGATGAACATTATGTTGCCGGTTTGTCCGTGGAAGGTAACGAGGCCGGAGCCCCAGCGCTCCCAGCTTTCGCCAAGTTGCCGGAGCATGTCCGTGGTGTAGTGATTTCCGGCTGGAGGCTGCACTCTGAGAGTATGGAATTCCTTGGAATCCGGGAATTGCTGGCCGACTTCCGAGAAGCGGGGGATGATGCCGGCACCATAGCCGAAAACACTTACCGTACCTCCTTTCCAATAGCCCTTGCGGGTTTCGTAAGAATGCTCAAGCTGGCCCAACAGGTCGTTTGCCACGCCGTTGATTCGCTGATCAGGATGCCTATCCCGAAGGTTCTTGATTCCCGATATAAAACTCGGCCACGGGCCGGACTCGAGTTCATCCAGCATTGGCGTATCATGGAATTTGTCGCGGCTGTCGTTCATATTCTATCCCCACTTGTTATTGATCGGATTTTCTGCACTTTCCCTTGATTGCTTTATTCCCTTTATTCTTGTTCCCATTGTCCATTGATTTTACACTTTACAGCAGCAATTGTAATTTCCTGGCCAATGCTGATGCCACCCCCCATCAGGATAGGTTAACCTGTGAATCTATCCCTATCGGGGTATAAACGGTTAGAGTCACTCCTCGCAGAAAAATGGTGCTTGAATAGATTTGGCGTTGGCTTATTCGTCGAGAGCACGATGGCATCGATTCGTAAATTGTATAAAGCTCGCATACCGCAAACATGAATGTATCTGACCCATGTCCGAAGGTAAATCATTTTCAGCTGGATGAATCAAAAAATTTCAACTCTGATGGGTTTCGAGAAAAAACATGCAATACGAGAGTACAACACGCTATACGCACATGATTTTATCTGGAGAAAACACGATGGACAAGAAAAGCCCGAATCTCCCGCCTACAAGTCGAGTTCCTAGACGGGAAGATTTAAGAGAAGGCGTCAATCCATCACCTCCGCTCGGAGCCAAACCACCGCCACCGACCCCTAGCCCGAAGAGATAAGCTGCCTTTAATCTATGTGAAACTCATCAACATGCGGTTTCTTCCGTTCAGATGATTCTTTCTTCCCTTAAGACACAGGAATTTAGCGTTCCTGCATCGTTACACAGGATTCAACCCTCTTCAAATATGAGCGTTATGATTCAATGTAATGCACGGCAATCGTCAGCTCGGCATCGAACTTTCTCGGCAAGTTATCGATATCTGGGGCGTAATCTATAACATTAAGCATCGCTGTACATTTAAAACACTCTGATGTTGGCAAACAGTGAATTGATTGACCTTCTCTGGTTCCTACTTCCAGGATTCATAGCTGCTGGTCTGTTTCGATCACTGATATCGAATCCAAAGCCAAGCGGTTTTGATTCGGTAGCTCAAGTTTTTATACTGACGGTTATTGTGCAGGTGATAGGACAGCTAATTTTTTGGGACTTATATACATAAGTTGACAAAAATGAATCTGCCTCTTCAAGTCCATGCAATGGATGCTGAAGTGGGGCACGAGGGAAGGAGATGCTCTCGTTGAGGCCCTAATGTGGGTTGCAGGGCCGTCATTTTCCAGTTTGTCAACTTATGTATATAAGCCCCTTTTCATTAGTAATGGAATCAGGAAATAATTCGCATTACAGCACTGAAAACCATATCATCGAAATTACTGTTCTTTTAGTAATTTCAATTTTGGCGGGAATACTTTCCGCATTTATTTGGAACAAGGATTGACTGTTTAAGTTATTAAGAAAAGTTAAAGTAACAGAGCAAAGTTCGTATCATTCTGCACTGTATTCTGCATTTGCTTATTACAAAAATTGTTATGCAGTACTACATCTCAAAAGTCAGCGCCGTTTATATGGTTGACCAAAAGAATGGCCCAACAACAAAACAGACCAGCATTATCTAATGGTGGATTGTGAATGGCTAGAGAAAAATCAAGGAATACCTATCAATGGCGTTTCGCATATCTTAGTTCCAGCAAATGAAGTTGAAATGATAGAGTTCTTATCCATCAAAGAAGATAAACTTAAAACAAGTGACTGACATATGAATCAGCCGGACCAAAAAACTGCATCAGCCTTCTCGAATTTTCAGAAATCTTGCCATAGACGGTATCTCGCCAAGGCCAATCAATGCTGTAAAGCCTCCTCCCTACCCTCTTCCGATGAGAGAGCATTGAGTTAAGTCGAGAGGGTAAATCCCCGTTCGGCGGCTTTCAGGTTTAGTGAAGTTGGAAGCCTCTAATCGATTATGCCAATATTCGGCATAGTCAACCAAAATTGGGGAAATGATTCCAGTTTTCTCACCTTAAGCAATGACTGTATTTTTTCTTCCCGTTCGGAAGTATTAGCACTGTCATTCTTGTGTCTGCAAGCAGTTTTTACTGCACCTTATTTTTCATTGCTCAGATGCCATACTTCCCAGCAAGGACATGACAACCTTGGCAGAGTTTTCTGCAGCCAGTGACGTGAATATTTCGATCTGGTTCTCATGGTCACCGGCTCCAGCCAGGTCAGATAGACTGCGAATGGCCAAAAAAGGAACCTTGTTTGCCCATGCAACGTGAGCGACAGCTGAGCTTTCCATATCAATCACCCGAGACTGAAATACCCTGAATGCGTATTCACGAAACTCGGCATTGTCAATAAATGCACTTCCAGAAACCCCTGAACCTCCAATCACGACTTTTGGCTTTTGGGACAGGCATCGCCCATCCTCAGTGCAATGACTAAGCTCAAGACCGCTTGCCGCCTGTTTTGCTTGTGCGAGCAGGGATTCATCAACAGGAAACCAGAAGCGGGTTTCAGGCTCGTTCAGGCCATCCCGGATGACTTCCACTGAACGCGGGAACATCATGCCGAAATTTTCATGAGGGTATTCAAAAAACGGTATTGTTTCCCAGCCGTTATCAACTTTTCTTGCGTACACCATTTCCAGATATTGGCCCCACTGATCGGCAATAACCACATCGCCAATGTCAAGTTCGGGGTCAGCTCCCCCGGCAATACCCGAAAAGATGACCTGCTTTATATTGAAGTGGTCAAGTGCAAGTTGAACTGTCATTGTCGCATTGACTATGCTGATTCCACTCAGAAACAAGACCACGTCCTTGCCAGCCAATTTCCCTGTCTGAAATTCAATGCCATTGATGGAAGTTGAACTTGAGTTCTGAATCTCACTCTTCAGCAGTGTCAACTCTGGCGAGAATGCTGATACAACTGCTGTTCTTGGAACCACCTCCTTGACCGACTGGGCAAATACCGGTGTTGCGGACAATGCAAAGCACAGCAACAATACCGACATGCAGATGACCTTGCGAGCAAGATCGTTCCTGGTCCTTGATTGGATACATGCCTTCATTGAAAAATCATACTCCGACAACACTTGTGGTGGCAAGCATTTGCAAAGAAGAATCTTGGCACTTACATTGCATTCCGTACTGATCAGGCCAAGCTGTTCGTGATGACCGGAGTTTTCACCGGGTATTCTCCATTCCACAACGTATAGAACAGGATATTGGACAGTATAAGTAATTTCCGGTCACTTCTTGCGGGATTTTGGATAGAACCGGGCTTGTGTTCAACAACTATTCCGTTCTGACAAGGTTTTCCCGATGGGTGAGAAACGAAAACTGATAAATGAATTGATCCAGCTGGCGGCGCGGCAGCAGGTTCCGGAAAAGCGATTATCCACAAAAGCTTCGAGCAGTACGGGGCGGATGCGATACCGCTAGTACCACTGTTCGGGCAGCTCGCGAGCTGGTGGGAGGCGAGATTCGGACAATGGATCCAGGGCAGGATCAAGTATCTATCATCATTCCACACTTGACTCTGAGGGGATTATAGGCCTGCAACGGGCAAAAAAAATTTCTATTTTTAGATTAGGGATGAAGTTCGAACTCGTAGGGATTTTGAGAAAGAGGTTATAATAAGGGTCCATACGCATCTAAACTGAACAAATCATAATGGACAAGAGAAATTCAAATCATCTTCCTCCAAATCAGGCTCCCAAACGGGAAGATCTAAGAGAAGGCGTGAATCCCTCACCTCCGCTGGGAGTTAAGCCGCCGCCCCCGCCGCCCCCGCCGACTCCTAGCCCAAAGAGATAAACGACCTTTGACATCCATAATTCGGTTTGACTTTAACCTTCCGTCTGCAACGGATTAAGTAGCGTTTCCTGCTGTTCAGACGAGTCTTTTCTTTGTGAAGCATAACAGACTGAAATTGTCACACTTCAATGTACATGGTTCCACCGGCCTGAAGAAGAGTTTGATGATTGAAAAGGTCAAAGCAAACATCTATTTGACATCAAACCACCTCATGCAGTCATGGATGTTAAGAACTTAATCAACAAGCCAAAGCTGCTTTAGCATCGCAGTAAATCTAGAAATACTGATGTGGATAAACAGTGAATTGATTGACCTTCTCTGGTTCCTGCTTCCAGGATTTATATCTGCTGGTCTGTTTCGATATCCCAGGTTTTTGTATTTACAGTTATCGTGCAGGTGATTGGATGGCTAATTTTCTCCTTCGTGATAGAAACGGAAAGCAATTCAAATTTCAGCACTGAAAATCACGCCATCGTAGTTTTTGTTCATTTGCTTATTTCAATCGTGGTAGGAATTCTTTCCTCGTTAATTTGGAACAAGGATTGGCTGTTTAAGCTACTGAGAAAAACAAAGGTAACAGAGCAAAGCTCGTATCATTCTGCACAGTATTCTGCCTTTGCCTATTACAAAAATTGCTATGTAGTGCTACATCTCAAAAGTCAGCGCCGTTTATATGGTTGGCCAAAGGAATGGCCCAACAACAAAACAGACCAGCATTATCTAATGATGGATTGTGAATGGTTGGAGGAAAGTAAAGGGATACCTATCAATGGCGTTTCACATATATTAGTTCCAGCAAATGAAGTTGAACTGATAGAGTTTTTACCCATCAAAGATAGTCAATAAGCAAGCAAGCTTTTGACATACTGCTGTCTCAACGCTTCAAATAAATCTTCGATGAAGTATTGATAATATGGGACATATTCCTATTTTAGGATGTCATGGGCTTGAACGAGCCCGGATATCGTTTCGACTATGTGCCTAAAGCATTTAGGGTTTCGGTTAAAATCAGTCTTAAGTTCAACAACTATTCCGTTCTGACAAGGTTTTCCCGATGGGTGAGAAACAAAAACTGATCAATGAATTGATCCAGATGCAGAAGAAGTTCATGGAGATTGAAAAAACCAGCGGCATCGATTTCGAGAATTATTACGATGCGAGAGGCGGGGATGAGTTAGCGGAGTATCAGACAAAATACAATGATCTTGCCAATCGCCTGGTTGACCTGGCTCACACTGAAAAGGGATCAAAACGCTGATCAAGCCACTGACTCATTCTTTCCAGCTTTCGGCCTCGTCTGTTGAACGCGACTTGCCGTCTTCATAACCCGCTTGCCAAGCTTCGGTGATGCGTTGCTCTTCAATCTCGGGATTGCCCAGATAGCCGCTGGCCCAACCCAGTATGTACTGTCTTGAGACTTTCATGCTCTCAAGCCGCTTAATGGTTTCATAATACTGATTTGACATTGTTTCATCTCGTTTTGACTTTTGTCGTTGTTAATTGTTAAATCGCTCTTTTACATCCCTGTTGACTTATTCTAGGCTGACCATCCACAGCAAAGCTTATGCATCTGATTTATACATTGTCATCTCTGACTTGACATGCCATATGCAGCTCTTGTCTGGCATAATGGTCAACAAGTCACCCCTTGAAGCCCGAACCGGCTCTTCCCCGTCGACCGTGATTTCCGCATCCCCCTCTTCAATATAGTAGGTTTCGCTAGCTGTCACTGAACTCGGATGCATGCCCACTGGTTTATGAACAACTGGCCAGTCTTCCACATTGAGAATCTCCAGTTTCATCGGAGATGGCTTGTATTCAATGAGTATATGAGTCATGACACTTTAGTTGTTCGGAAATTCCCAGGTGATGCCGCCAAGCCGGGCATCTCGGATATCCTGAATTAACAGACGTCCTGCTTTTTCGAGATCTACCGTACCCCCCTTGACCAGACAGCCTCGACGTTTACCGATTTCGAGCAGTAATTCCATGGAAGTCCGGTTCAAGTTTTCCATATTGTAACGTTTGCGAAGTCGCTCATTGTATTTGGCCTTGAGAAATTCGAGTGCAAACAAGGCAATGTCCTGGTAGGTAATCACGGTGTCACGAATAGCTCCTGAAATGGCAAGGCGCAGTCCACTCTCGGGAGATTCGATTTTTGGCCAGGTCAACCCCGGTGTATCCAGCAGATAAAATCCATCATCGATTTGAATTCTCTGCTGCTGTCGAGTAAGTGCAGGCTGGTTGCCGGTTTTCGCAACTGCTCGCTCATGAAGGGTGTTGATCAGGGTGGATTTGCCGGAATTTGGTATGCCAACCACCATTGCCAAAATCCTTGAATGCTTGCGTCCAGAACGTTTAACTACGTCCGCACACATCGCTGGAATTCGTTTGACCTCTGCTCGCTTTCTTAGATCGGCGATCAGTACAGGACGTTCGTATCGGCTGGTGATGCAGCGTGACCATTCATCAGTCACCCTTGAATCTGACAAGTCGGGTTTGGACATCACGGTGATGCAGGGCTTCTCACCCCGCAGAGATTTGATCAGGGGATTCATACTGCTCGCTGGGATCCTGCTATCCAGAATCTCAATAAACACATCCACCTCGGATTTGATCTCGGCCATCTCTTTCCTGGCCTTGTGCATATGACCGGGAAACCATTGAATGTCCCTGAGGTGATTGAGTGACTCTTCGCTCATTACGAAATCGCTATCATTTGGCTTCACGAATGCTGAATCTCTTTGATGAAGTACAAGGGCATACAGAATGCCTAGAATGAATTTTGCACGATTTGATTCGGTTTTGTCATCCCGTACATCCTACAAGTAGCAGCGTCACGATTCACAAAATGGGAGTTTCCTACGCTAAATTAGGAGGCCCCGAGTCCCCTATTCCTATCAATTTATCGAAAGTGCTGGTTTTTTCCGAAACAGTTCAAAAAAACAGGTCAAGAGCAGACATGACCCAAGAGTGAAGCAGCCGATCCGGGCGGGAGAGGTGGCGGTTCGACTTGCGAAAACGCGTGAGATTCCGTGGCGGGATCGGCCAATGCGCAAGCATCACGTTCTGGACTTCAAGCGTTTTGCGGGGCGGGATCTGCGCTATGTCTGCGAGCATCAGGGTCAATGGATCGCACTGAGGAGATGGCAGAGGGGTGCGCCGTTATTCTGAAGATGCAACCAAAGATCATAGGTGCCTGGAGCAACGACATATTGCCGTGCTTGAGGTGGACGATTCGAACCGCTCCGCCTTTCAGGGCGTCCGCCAGGCATTTCGTATTGACCGGGACCGCGAGATATTCAATGACCCGGACAGTATCAATACCGAGGCCGTCTATGAGATGACCTCCGCCCCTGCTAGTCGAGCCGATGCAAACCAATTACTTTCGTGGAATCGGATACACAGGGTGATTGAGTCGAGCCATTATATTCGTGATCGAACCTTTGGAGAAGATGCCTGCTTGACCTGCCACAAGCACCTTGAGAGTTCATTCCCCCTCCAAACCCTTCTCCAAACCCGTGCTCGCATCTGCCTGCGACTCTGCTCGCCTGGAATCCGCAGCTCGGCAATGCTCCTGATACAAACTGCATGAAAACGTCGACAAAACCAGACTAATCCGGAAATTGGCATCATGTCCCCTTGACCCCAAACCTCTGGAAGCATGGAATACAATTTTCAGACTAGCAAATCAAGCGTGGGAAACTCCTATGAGACCTCTCTTTCGGGTTCCCTCTCTTCAACCCCGGGTGAGTCCTGGCCTTCCCCGGTTTTTATTGGCTCGGCCTGCAAGGCTTTTCCCATGGCGAAAAAAATATCAATAAAACTGTAATAGTTGAGCATTTCCCGTGGTGGAATCCGCACCTGACCGATGCAGTCCAGACGCTTGAACCAACAGTATATGAGAATTGAACAGATAAAGAAATACAGCCATCGTGATCTGATCAAGGGAGGGTTGCTGACTGGTGCAGTGATTCCCCAATGATGGATTCATTGGATGTTGTACTTCGTGGTTGAATTGAGGTGCGAAAAAGAAGCTCTGGTATCTGAGAAAGTTCCTACATGGCAACGACTCCGACCTTGACACATGCTGGTCGGAAGATCGCATCCGGCAACTCAGGGCCGGCGACATCGAGGAACTCATCCAGTCTTGGAAGGAGAGCCATTCCGGATCGAGTTCGGGCATGCGGTGATCGGCTGTTGCCGGCGCAATACCGAACGGATGAGCTATTCCTCGTTCCGGGATCGAGATCTAGATTAATGAACTCGCTGTTCATCAGGAACGCCTTCTGAAAATCGTACTCGAGGCCGGACGAAGGCATTGTGCAACCGCATTGGATAGGGCTCGGAAAGCTTACCTGCTACATTCCAACTGGAAGCTGAACATTAAGACCCCCAGAAGCTTGTTGTTGCTGAAGCTTTATAAATGATCTGCCTCTATGGTTCTCAATGATCTTGAATGCTTGAGTATTGGCGAGGGCATGCATAAAGCAATGATGCACTGTCAGCACTTTATCCTGAAGCGCACTCTCGTTAGGATCTTCAAGCATTTCGACCTTCAAGCCAATCTTAGCGCATTCTTCGCAATGAATGTGACGATCATGGGACTTGTTGTAATTGAGATCCGTTAACCGATCCGTAACCCTACGAACGGCAACATCTCTATTTTCGATCGGCAAGTCTCTGAGCATTCCATTCTCCAGAGCTTCTTTCAAAAACTTTTTTGAGCTCTCTATAGCCCATTCGCATTGCTGAAGAAAAGACGGTACTAGTCTTCCAAGTATAGGGTTCCACACAAGAGCCGCCCGCTGATCCTCAATAATTTCAGAAAAGGCCTTCTTCACTTCCTCAACAACACCAACACAAGGGATTCCGTTGATCTGAGGATCAACTGGGCCAATACTGGAGTGTTTTCCCATCAAGATGGATTTGCAGGCACAGGCAAGCACCGTGCCCGCAGACATTGCAATTTGTGGCACAATGGCGCGGATGCTGCTACCAAACATCTGCTTCAAATAATGTACAAGTGATTCTGCTGCTGCTGCACTGCTGCCGCCTGTATGCAACAGCAAGTCCAGCCCCTTTTCCCGATCCATCTGATGCACGCAGGACATGAAGCCGTTCTTGTCCTCGTCATTGATTTCAATGCCTTGAATTCCCGGCTTTGTTAGGAAACCCGAGTAGTAGGCAATCACATTTCGATTGGTGTGCTTGTGAAGATCCAGCAGGTATCTACGGCATATCACTTGGACACACTTGACAAAAGAAACAGGATGAATGGTTGACAGGAATGTGCATTCTAGAAGAAGGACACGGAAAAACAATAGGGCAGGTTCATGTCTCGAATCGATGCGAAACCGACCCCCCCCCCCCCGTTCATTTGTCTTCATCTCTGGCTTTACAGGTGTCAGACTGCATCAGCATGGGTTGAAAACATGCCGTGTATCAATAGGCTGTATTAGCCGCCATATGCTGTTCACGGCACGAAACTGATGACTCCTTGTCAAGTGTATCCAAGTGGTATATCTACGGCATATGGTTTCAAACGCCTGATCGTCTCCGTTTTGGATTGCTGCCTGGACCTCTTTTTCAACAAAAGACCAGTTGGGCATCAATTAGCCTGAGGGCGCATTGGAGTTGCAATGCTGTGTACGGAAGTTATGCTAGGAACAACCCTGTATGCACTAGGAATCGTTGGCTGAACATACCCTGTTGATGGGAGCACTATGTACCCACTGGCAATCAATTGTTTCAACATTTCGGCCGCAGTTATTGGTTGTTCTTCTGCCTTGTTCAGCGTATTGGCTTGACGATAACCTCTTGCAGAAGAGTCAGACATGAACTTTTCCTCCAGTAAGGATTGAACGGTTGACAGACAATGATTCTGGCAGTTGTATCACTGTAAATACAGGGTTATACCTTTGAGGTTAGGTGTTTGCCCCTCTGATTTCAACTCTACCGGTTTTACAACAACTATTTTCATTCTTTGCCTTGTAATAATATTGGAGAATTACAAGGCAAAGAATGAAGCGTGGTAAACGCCTAATTCCCAAAATGGGACTTGTGCGGTTTTCTGATATAGTCGCACCCTCATTGCCGCTTGATAGTGAGTCATTATGTGTATTGTGTTTCTGGCTATCGATCAGCATCCAGACTACCCACTGATAATTGCTGCAAACCGAGATGAATATCATGACAGGCCATCGGCCGGCATGGAGTTCTGGCAGGATTATCCGCAAATCCTGGCTGGGAGAGATTTAAGGGAGAATGGAACCTGGCTTGGGCTAACCCGTTCTGGGTACTTTTGTACGGTCACCAACTATCCGGATGCATCAGCCTCCACTCAAGAGTTGAATAGCCGTGGCCAGCTGGTTCGCCAGTTCCTGGTGAATGAGATGCCGGTTTCCCAATCACATGAATACCTGAAAAGCATGGGTCGAACATATCGGCCCTTTAATCTGGTTTTTGGACATTACTCAGACCTGTATGCCTACAGTAACCGGGAGCAGGCACTGACTCGGCTCGACAAGGGCTATCACAGTGTGTCCAATGGCCCGATGAACCAGGCTTGGGAAAAGGTGACACATGGCATCAGAAAGCTGACGGACTTGATTGCTGATGGCAGGAAAATTAACCCGCAAATCCTTACTGAATTCATGCAGGACCGATCATTGCCTGGCAATGATTCTTCCAAATCCATTACTGGCCCATACTTCTCCCCAATCTTCATCCGTGGGGAGCGCTATGGAACACGGGCCACTACCTGTCTGATGTTCAATGAAAGGGAGACCCACATTATAGAGTCCAGCTACGAACCTTCCGGCGAGATCGTCGGACAACGGAAATTCACCTTGGAGTTGACCCATGCCGCATGATCTGAGAATTCTGGTGTTCAAGCACATGTCCTGCCAGAATCCGGGAATTTTCAGGGACTATGCACCTGATCGCAAGGTTAAGTTTGAGGAAATTGATCTATATCGTGGAGATTCAATTCCCGATATTCGCAATTTCGATGCATTGTGGGTCATGGGTGGAAGCATGAATGTCTGGGAAGAGGAAGAGTTTCCATGGCTGAAGCAGGAAAAGCAGGCCATTCGTGAGGTGCATGATCGGGGCATGCCTTTTTTCGGGGTTTGCCTCGGACATCAGTTGCTGGCTGATGCACTTGGCGGGACGGCAACTCCATCTGCGCAAGCTGAAATCGGATCATTCTCGATTCAGCCGACATTCGAGGGTGCCAAACACCGGCTCCTTGAAGGAATTCCGCAGGGCGTTCAATGGGCGAATGTGCACACTGTTGAAGTCACGACTCCACCTGAAAACGCAACCATCCTGGCCAGGAGTCATGACTGCCCAAATCATGCCATGGCCGTCGGAGATCATGCATACTCTGTCCAGTTCCATCCCGAAGTCTGCAAATCCACCATGTCAGGGTGGCTTTCAATACCCGGAATCACTCCAAAAATTATCGATCTACTGGGTGAGAAAGGCTTTCATGAGTTTACCCATGCGATCGAAATCAACCGAAGGCACACCGAGAAGGCGGCGGCTCGGCTATTTGATAACTGGCTGTCTCTGGTTTTCTGAATCTTGTCGAGCAGACCAATTTTTGTTTTCGGGTCTGTGGTTATGAATGATGGAAAGGGACTGATTAATGCGGATTTTAGGCATTAAACCTGGTTTTGCCGTATCGAAATAGAAGTCGAGTTGGAGCGAGTTACGAGTGCCGGTAAATGGCTTTGACTGAATGCCGGGATTCAGGCACAGCGGATTATGTTGAGACAGGAAGGTCTCTACTACAACTAGAGAACAAGAAGTGTGACTTTGAACGGGGGAATGTTCTGGCGGCATGCGGCATGTTCAATTGCAAGCAGACTATGTGGTAATGTTTCCCGCTGCGAACCCTTTGCGGGTATGACATTGGTCTTCATTTCAATTACCCCACTCATCAAGATTGCGGGCAATGGCCTTGATGGAGTGGCAGTTTCGTTTTTGAACATAACTGTTGGAGAACAGGGTGATTGAGTTTTGAGCCACCTCTCCCGGCCGACTCCAACCATTCGGTACCGATTATATCGATGGATTCACCCCGGACTGGCAAGGAGTGGGCCATTCCAGGACATGCCCCTGAACTCATACGGTTGCAGGAAGCACGCATCGGCGATATGCTAAACTTGCAATATGGTGAAATATACTGAAGTAATACAGGCGATATTTGATTCATGTTGACGGCTGTTGATCTTTTTTGTGGTTCTGGTGGATTCAGCGCGGGAATGATTGATGCGGGTGTGGAGGTCGTGTCGGCATACGACAACTGGCCTGCCGCGGTAAGCTCCTAAGCTCCTACCGTAGGAATATTGCCGACCACATGACGGAATTCGATCTTGCTGATGTGAAATTCTGTGGTTCAGGAAATTTCGGGGCACGAAGCCGATATTATCGTCGGAGGTCCTCCGTGCCAGGATTTCTCGACCGCAGGAAAGCCAAGGGAGGGTGATAGGACCAGCCTGACCGTGTCGTTCGACTTGGTCATATCTCGTTGCAACCCACGGTTTTTCCTAATGGAGAACGTCCCCTAGGTAAGGCCTGCTTATTAGCCATAAATAGCGTCACAGCAAAGGGAGAGCGGATCGAGTACTTGAATAGATCATGCAGACGCTGACCACAGGTTGATGAGGCCTGCCCGGCGTCCGGGAAATTCAACTTGAAAAATCGGGTAATGATCGGATAATATAGGAACATGGCTGAACCTACTAATCATGAACTATCGGAACGGATTGCCGTTCTGGAGGAGAAGATGAATACATCGTATGAACGATTGATGGCCGACATGGCCAGGCGGGATACCGACATGGCCAGGCGGGATACCGAAATGGCCAGGCGCGACAAGGACAACCAGCGGTGGACGGTCGGATTCGGGATCGCTCAGATCGCGATAACGATAGCCGTTCTGGGCGCTGGCTTTGCGTTTCTGGCATTGGTCGGAATACCCACAAAATAAACTCCTACTACTACCGCCGCCGGCAGGCTGCGCAACCGATCCTACATGGGTCTACGCCTATTTCAAGGTAAATTACCCTAATCCATAGAGAATGATATACTTAACTAGCCAATCGCAATTATAGCAAAAAGGGCGGTCATTGTGCCGCCCTTTTGTTTGGTTGGGTATGGTTGCGTTCATTGCAATAACGAATCTGTTTTGAGGGACGATCCGAAGACCGCCCCGCGTGCGTGTTTCAGGGGCGGTTATCAGTTCAAATCGCATCCCCAGTTGCTCCGGATTGAGGTGTAATCCCAAGCTGTTTGGCCTGACCAGAGAGTATTCGCAGCTCCAGTCGGGGGCCGCCCGCACAGGCAGTTGCGCACGTCCTGGGGGGTTCGGGGGCTGATCGAGAAGCACCCGTTAGTTTGGCCAGTGCCAAAGGAT
>JAPOSW010000068.1 GCA_026709505.1 Gammaproteobacteria bacterium
CAGGGAATGAGCGGCAAGCATCTTTCCTACAGGAACCTGACCGCAGTCAATGGACTGGATTCAGGTACAAAACCAGCGAGGGCATGACATGAACTGGACAAAGCAGCCCTGGAATATCAGCGAGGCCATTTTGGAATCATGCATTTTTGACCAGCTGCAATGACAGATTGCAACATCAAGAACCGGACGATCTTCTGCCATGACAACCTTGACGTGCTTCGGGGCATCAATTCCGAGTGCATCGACCTGGTCTATCTCGACCCGCCGTTCAACAAGAACAAGAAGTTTACCGCTCCAATTGGAAGCAGTGCAGAGGGTGCCGAGTTTTCAGACATATTCAGGCAGGAGGACGTCAAGGCAGAATGGCTGTTGACCATCAAGGAAGACCAGCCGGAACTGTTTCATTACCTGAATGGCATTCGGGGGGTTGGCAATCCCTACAACTTTGCCTACCTTGCATACATGGCCATACGGCTGATTGAATGTCAGAGGGTATTAAATGAAACCGGATCAATTTACCTGCATTGCGATCCGACAATGTCCCATTATCTCAAGGCAGTAATGGATTGCGTGTTCGGGGAGAAGAATTTCAGAAACGAAGTAATATGGAAACGCACGTCAGGCCATTCCGATTCAAAGACAATGGGAGCGGTGCATGACGTTATTCTTGTTTATGCGGTTTCAGAACTGCATTCATGCAATTTTCAGCATGTGCCGTATTCCGCAGCTCACATTGCAAAAAGATACAGGCATTCAGACGCGGACGGACGACAGTTTGCGGATGACAATCTGACTGCAAAAGGACTTCAAGGCGGCGGTTATCAATACGAATACAAAGGCGTTAGTTCATTATGGCGCGTTCCATTGGACAAAATGAAAATGCTGGACAGCGAAAACCGTCTGTATTTCACAAAACGCGGAGGGATACGCATCAAGCGCTATCTTGACGAAATGAAAGGCTTTCCAGTCAATGACTTATGGACAGATATCGCACCAGTCAACTCGCAGGCAAAAGAGGCTACGAAATACCCCACGCAAAAGCCCCTTGCCCTGCTTAAGCGAATCATAAAGGCATCCAGCAGCGAGGGTGATATTGTACTTGACCCTTTTTGCGGATGCGCAACAACCTGCGTTGCTGCCGAGCATCTGAACAGGCAGTGGATTGGCGTAGACATATCCATCATTGCCTACGACCTGGTACGGGACCGATTGACTGACGAGGCAGCCGACCCCGGACATATTCTTCAGTTCAGAAACAAAATCCACCTGAAAACCGGCCCGGCAAGAAGAACTGACCTGGATGTTGACTACCGTGAGCAGAAGTTTGTCTACATCATTTCCCATCCGGCCTACCCGGGCGAGTACAAGGTTGGCATTGCCAGGAATGTGCAGTCAAGACTGGCTGCCTACCAGACGGCTGATCCCGATCGTGCATGCAAGATCGAATACAGGATGGAAACGCCCTATTTCCGAGAACTGGAGAAACACATCCATGAAGTGTTTCCAAACAAGCATGAATGGGTGCAGGCTGATCTGAAGGGCATTAAAGCCGAAATGCAGAACTACCAACCGGAGCAGCCATGACAAAGCCCATCAGGAAAACGGAGCCAAGACGCTTGAACATCAAGCCAGGCAACTACCAGCCCGGCCGAAAAGAGTACAGCGAAATGCACGACATGCCGGGCATGAACGACAACCAAATCAGGAATGCGTTTTTCAAGCCTTTTCAGATTGCCACAAAAAACCGGATTAAAGCCTTTGTTAATGGTTACAATTCAATATAATTCCCTATTGAAGCACCTGCGCGCCACTGATCGGGATGATTAAATTCATCCTGTTTTTTGACAGGGTGAATCATGCATCATCAAGAATTGAAATGTATTATCAAGGCATGACAATAATCCTTGAATAGAATGCTCCGTACTAGGTGCAAAGCATTGTGTACAGTGGGTTGAAACTACAGATCTGGAATCATCCATTAGGTGAAACGCCAGCCCCTCCCCCCGAAAACCACTCCACACAAGACTTTGGGAGTACTTTCATGTTTTCTTTCCCCAATTCCAGTCCGAAGCAATGAAATGGGGGTTTCTATTTGTGGATTCATAATGCTCCAATATTCTTTCGCTATACTATGAATTGCCCAACTCCGTGCCAGTTTAGCAATGAATGATATTTTCGATGAGCGAAAGAATGACCTGTTGACGCTGTTTACTCCGGGAGATGGCGGTCAAATTCCCCCATATCTGGCCGGACGAAAAAGCGAAAAAAAGTTTTTCGAACTGTCGGCCTACATGCTGATGAAAAAACATCAGAGGACCCAAAATATGATTGTTTTCGGTCCACGGGGTAATGGCAAGACTTCTCTGTTGGATAACCTTGCTGTTAAAGCAAGGAAACAGTATGGAGAGGACATTGAGGTATTGTGGACTACTCCTTCGGAGATCAGGACATCGGAAAAGCTTGAGCACTGGATCAAATTCGAAGGCAGAAATGCCACTCCAGTAGTGCAGGAGATTGCGGGCAAGGCTGGAGCATGGCTTGTCAAGGGTAAAGCGAACCTGAAAATTGAACGTCCTGACGGAATTAAGATTGCGATAAGAGAACGCTGTGCTTCAAAACCTTTAATACTGATAGTGGATGAGGCACATAGATTGAATGAGACGACAGCAGAAGACCTGCTGAATGCCAGCCAGGCCGTAAGACGGGAGAGTATTCCGTTTTTTCTGGTGTTGGCTGGTACGCCTGGACTCATGAAGACCCTGGGTCAGGCAGAGGCATCTTTCTGGGAACGCGGCAAGGTATTTCCATTGGGTCGGCTGTCATTGCAGGAATCGGTTGAAGCACTGACTAAACCCATAGTGCCGTTGAGCATATCGTTTGCCAAAGGGGTGGCGGAAGAAGTGGCTTGCAAGGCACACTGCTACCCCTTCTTTATCCAACTGTGGGGACAATGCCTGATGGAGGAACTCGTTGATAGTGAACAAACCGTCATTGGCCCGGAAATGGTTCTTGGTGCAGAACCAAAAGTCAAGGCACGAGCACACCAGATGTACACGATTCGTTATACGGAACTTGATGATTTGGGGTTATTATCCGTTGCTGGAACAATCGCCAGAGCTTTTATTGCCAATGACAATAATCCAATACCGACTGTTGCAATCGACAAGCTGATTGGGGATAAAGGAAGCATAAAAACACTGGAGAACCTTGGCTACATATGGCGTTTGTTGCGAACGCCGGAAGAAAAACTCAGTTATGAACCCGGCATTCCGAGCTTAATGGGTTTTATAAAAGAACAAACAGAGGATTCTCATGTCATGATAGACAGTGCAGGCTAACATGAAGTGGCTGAATCAAGGGACTAGCATTTGCAAATCCGCATCCCCAATCGTGGCGAATAATGTGAAATTGTAGGAATTCCCAACCCAAAATCAAAACCTGGAAACCGGTCTTGGTTATGTCACGAATTCTGTTATATCGTGTGCCTGGGCAGGTTGCTGTCGATATGCATGAGGCTTATTGCGCTAAACCTTGTGGTAAAACCCAACCGAAATAGAGGCCAATCCCCAGAAGTAGCATGATGAAGAGCGATAGGCTGACACGCAGAAACAACGCCTTGACGATGCGTTGAGAACTCGAGGGATCCCGCATCAGAAAATAGAATCCCGTGAACAGGCTAACGATCACAAAGAGAAGCAACAGGACGAGTACAGTCTTGAACAGCATCAGGGTTTTCCTTGAATAGTCTTTATCGGCAGATGAATGCGAAGTCCAGCAAAAGGTCCATACAGCCGTGGGGCACAAGCGTTTATATTATTGCAGTCTTGATTCTGGTTTCGCTTGGAACATGGCAACTCGCCAGAGGCATGCACAAGGCTGAACTGGAAAAAAAGATGGACATGTTCGCGGATAATACGATGGGCTTGGAGACTGCGCCAGAGGACTGGAATGACTTGAATTATAGAGAGGTTAGACTGACAGGTAAACCGCAGACCGCAGGAACGATGTTGCTGGACAGCCGGATCTATCAGGGGCAGATCGGATATGAAGTGATTGTGCCTTTTGTGCTTCAGGATCAAAGCGCAATCGTTCTGCTCAATCGGGGCTGGGTATCCAGGGAACAGGTGAATATGCTTGAGAATGAAGCGGTCTATGGTGACATGAAAATTGCCGGACAGTTATACTTGCCAAAGACGGGGATGAAACTGGTAGACACCATGCTGGTGAAAGACCGGTGGCCCCGAGTGATTGCGTATCTCGATATCCCGGTTCTTTCTGAAGAATTGGGGGCTTCTCTGGCACCGGCGGTGGTGGTACTTGACTCAAACAGTGATTTTGCTTTCGAGAAAATCTGGAAGCCCTATATCATGAGTCCAATGCGGCATTACGGCTATGCAGTGCAATGGTGGGGACTGGCACTGGTCCTGCTTGCATTTGGCTGGGTCTGGAAATTCAGGAGTCAAGGATAAGGTCATGAACACAGTAAATAACCAATCTTCGAAACCAGTAAGAAAAGGCCTGTCAAGAACCAAGGCAATGATTCTGATAATGCTTTTTCTAGGTCCACTGCTTGGTGCATTTCTCTGGTATTACGGGCTGAATGCCAAACTGGTTCCCGGGCAGATCAATAATTCTCCTCTGGTCGACCCTCCAGTCACGCTTGAAGACTTTTCGAATCCGAAATATGGAGATGCGCCGATTACCCTGGCAGATTTGAAGCGAAGATGGACAATCGTGCATATTGTCAATCAGCGTTGCAATCAGGACTGTGAGACATTTCTCTACAACACCCGGCAGGTACGCCTTGCCGTGGGTAGGGATGCAAATCGAATTGCGAGAGTGATCATGACTGAAGATCCGGAATTGATTGAGTGGATGCGGCAGAACCATCCGGATGCGGCGCTGATTATGACTGCAGACAATGGGATAGAGGATCAGCTGGATTCAGTTGCCAGGACAATTGAACAAGGTTCAAATCACGCCTTGCTGATTGATCCGCTCGGCAATGTCATGATGGCGATACCAAATGATTTGCCACCCAAGTTATTGTTGAAGGATCTGAAAAAACTGCTGAAACTGTCTCGGATTGGTTAAACAGGGCTCGGCAGAGTAGTGATTCTGGTCTAAATCTGTCGATCAAAACAGGTGCACATACCTGAATTCCCAATCATGAGGGTCTAGGATGCAGGATGTTCTTATGGAGCATGGCATTGTCTACTTTGGGTTTCAGCTACCGATATGGAATCATCCACTGGGTGTAACGCCGGCTTTCCCAAAACCACACCACACAAGCCATTGATGTTACTTTCATGTTTTCTATTTATGGATTAGGGGCCTTGAAATTGATCTCCATCGGCCGTTCGCACGCAAAGCATACCCAGTCCATGATCTCGTTTCCTATGCGATTTGAATGTAGTGGACTTGGCAGGCTAGCAGATTGGGAGTTGAGACCGACATAATCGGTTCTCACAGTCACAATAAAAAACCTATTTATGTTGTTAGAGCGTTATCTTCACTTTACTAAAGATACGCATATCAAGGATTGCGACCTTGAGAATTTCGTGACTGGAATCAGTCGTTCTTAAATTCCGGGGGATATTGAGGAGCCATGCGGCATCGTCCCCTAGCGTATTGCACTTCAGAGTGGAATTGGGGATATCTATATAAGTGGCGAATGTGCTGAACTCTGCGTGGGCCTCATTTGCATCTTCGCGTGTCACTCACCTATCTTTCGTGAAGTTAATGCGCCTATTGCAAGGTAGAAAATTGCTTTTAGTAACTCTGTGAACTCTTTCTCGGCAGTTCCCTTAAATCTATCATCTCACCACACATGACACGGCATCATCTGCCATGGACCGGCAATTCC
>JAPOSW010000094.1 GCA_026709505.1 Gammaproteobacteria bacterium
CTGGAGCCCGCAGAGGGATTCGAACCCCCGACCTGCTGATTCTTACCCGCTACCGCTTTCACGGCCCGGACATTCTGCCCGGTTTGGGGTCTGGACTTTCTCTTCACCATCCCTGTGGGAAATGCATCCCATGCAGGGCTAAGGTGGGCGGTGTAAAGCCTCTACACTCAATGTCGAAATACCGACATCTAGCACGGGATTGCCATTCGCCCTCCACAAGGATCTTGCAACTCTTGCAAAGGGGAGTCAGGTTTCCCCGTTTTAGCCGCCTCCACTTGAAGGGTTTCCCGTCCAAGGTGCAATGTTCGTTTACAAATCAGCTGCTCTGCCAGCTGAGCTATGCGGGCCAGCTTGGCTAGGTCGAAGCCTGTCCAGAACAGTCGCCAACCATGCGTGGATTGTATTCGGTTAATGCCGGATATTCAACCATCCCGCTTCACTTTGCACAAGGTCGGGTCATCAGCACCCAACAGGCCCGGCATTGCAGCGCATTGACCGCATGATCGCTATCAGCGGCCGAACCGGTTCAAGAAAAGGTCCGCCCGGTGCAAAGCAGGCCTGAGGCCTGCACAACGCCCAAAGCCACACCCCGACGATCAACCTTGATGCCCGATGATGCGGCCCCCTTCAGGTCAATGCTGGATACGGTACTCGACACCATGTCCAGCACTGCCGTGAATGAATGATGGATACCAATGTAGCCTTTCTCCACTACCATGCTCCCGCCACTCTTCATGACAGTCTCGCCGACAGATTGGCCTGGTTCCTGCAGTCAGGCCTGCTTCCCATGGACATGGCTGGAGAGCGAGGATAAGCAACGCAGACAACATTCTGGTTTTACATCTTCTTGCCGGAAATGACCATAAATCAACACGGCATGTACGAATGCAGCATAGCACTCTTGACCTGGGCGCTCCTGCCTCGCTGTTGTATGAATTGTGAATCCAAGAGGCCTTAATCATTGCGACCAAGCGCCGGGCGGCATAGGTTTTGCTTCAGTTGATTTACCGCAATATCGCATTGCGAAACGGGATGAAAGGGCCAGCACCTTGAAACAATGTGCTGCATTGGGGGGGTACAGGTTTCATATCTCCTTCAATCAAAAAAACCTGTCTTGGTCAAAGGACTGTTTTGTTAGAATGGCCTAATCGCCTTTTCCCGGTCAAGCTGGATTGACGCCGTGCCACCGAGTGCTACTCACTCCGGCTATTTTCTATGAACCTCAACGATTTTGACTACGCTCTCCCCGAGGATCAGATTGCACAATACCCAAAGTCCAAGCGGTCGGAAAGTCGATTGCTCCGGGTGAAGCTTGGTTCAGGGGAGCTCCAGGACATGCAATTCGATCAGTTGGCGAGCCTTCTCAGCCCCGGCGACCGCCTGGTTGTCAATGACACAAGGGTATTGCCTGCTCGGATGATGGCGCGAAAGCCGACTGGCGGAAAGGTCGAAATCATGCTGGAGCGAATGCTGGATGATTCGAAGGCTCTCGTTCAGCTGAAGGCTAGCAAGCCGATTCAGGTTGACCAAATGCTGATTGTGGAAGGCTTCATCCTTCAAGTCAGGGAAAGGCAGGATAATTTCCATGTCGTTCATGCCAATGGCCACTGTAACATATCAAGACTGTTCGAAAAATATGGGCAAACGCCTCTACCTCCCTATGTGGGGCGGGCAGTCGAGGCACAAGATGAAAACCGCTATCAAACCGTCTATGCCGAGCATCCCGGGGCCGTGGCAGCACCTACTGCAGGATTGCACTTCGACCGGAAAATGATCGAGTTGATCACTTCGATGGGAGTTGGCTGGTCTTCAATTACTCTTCATGTCGGAGCTGGAACGTTTCAACCCATTCGAAAAGAAGATATTCTCCAACACCGGATGCATCGGGAATGGCTGGACGTAAATGCAGGCACTTGCAGGGAAATCATCCAGACAAAAAAATCCGGATCTAAAGTCATTGCAGTAGGTACTACTGTTGTGCGAGCCCTGGAAACTGCGGTCCATAACGGGAATCTTGAACCTTTTTCCGGCGATACGCAACTGTACATTACACCGGGATACCGGTTTCGTGTCGTGGATTCCCTGATCACCAACTTTCACCTCCCCCGTTCATCTCTGCTGGTTTTGGTCAGTGCCTTTGCTGGACGGGAGCATGTCCTGTCCGCCTATCGTCATGCTGTGGCACATGGTTATCGATTTTACAGCTATGGAGATGCCATGTTTCTGGAGAAGCAACCTTGAAATTCAGCTTGCTTTCTACTGATGGCAAGGCCAGACGGGGGGAATTGGCGCTAGCCAGAGGAACCGTCAATACACCGGCATTTATGCCGGTAGGAACCTCCGGCAGCGTCAAGGCCCTGTCGCCAGAAGAGGTCAGGCAAACGGGTGCCGATATTCTGCTCGGCAATACCTTTCATCTCATGATCCAACCGGGAACAGAAGTCATTGGGCTTCATAACGGGCTCCACCGATTCATGAATTGGCCGGGTCCGATACTGACCGACTCGGGTGGCTTCCAGGTTTGGAGCCTCAAAGAACTTCGGAGACTGGATGAGCAAGGCGTCACATTTCGCTCACCCTTGGATGGCAGGCAAATATTCATGGGGCCGGAAGAGTCCATGCAGGTTCAAGCCGCACTTGATTCCGATATTGTGATGGCTTTTGACGAGTGCACTCACTACCCGGTTACCCATGAGCAAGCTGCCGATTCCATGCAACGTTCCGTTCGGTGGGCTTCACGGTGCGCTGAGAGCTACAAGGGCAATGGAACACTGTTCGGGATTGTTCAGGGAGGGGTGTTTGAGGAATTGAGGATTCAGTCTCTCGAGCAGACCATTGAAATCGGATTCAAGGGATATGCGCTTGGAGGGTTGTCGGTAGGCGAGCCCAAAGACGACATGATCAGGATCCTGTCGGAAATTGCCTGCCGCATGCCTGCAGACTGCCCTCGCTACCTGATGGGAGTCGGAACCCCCAGTGATCTGGTCAATGGAGTAAGGCACGGTATTGACATGTTCGATTGCGTACTGCCCACCCGCAACGCACGCAACGGCTGGTTATACACGCAACAAGGCATCGTGAAAATCAAGCACAGTCGATATCGACTGGATTCAAGGCCTCTCGACAGTCTATGCGAGTGCTACACCTGTACACATTACTCCCGCTCCTATCTACGCCATCTGTTCCGGAAAAATGAGATTCTGGGTCTTCGGCTGTGCTCCTTGCATAATCTGCACTACTACCAGAACCTGATGAAGCGGATTCGTGGTGCGATTGAATCCGGTACATTCGGGGCATTTGCTGATTCGTTCAACGAGGATCATCCGAAGGATTGAGATTGGGAAACAGTTCCGGTCATAAATCAATAGTCTTGCTGAAGCCGGAACAGTCATTTCGCGCCAGAAATTCAAGCATGCAGCGAAGTTGTGGGATAGAATAGCCTATCGGCCTTGTTTCCCATCCAATTTCGCCCAACCGTTGAAATTGGATGCTGGTTCCACGTCATGCCCCTGTTCTTGCAAGGTCCCATCATTTCCAGTTACCGGCCGTGGCTGACACGGCATTTTAAGGGCCCGGCGCAGGATTATCGAATACAATCGCCGTTGGTCTTGTGATTAACCATATTGCATGGAACATTCCAATGTTTGACAAAAATCTGACTATTGAACAACTCGACCCGGAACTCTGGGAAGCCCTAGAGAACGAGAAAAGCCGCCAAGAAAACCATATAGAACTAATCGCCTCGGAAAACTTTGTCAGTCCTCGTGTGCTGTCCATACAGGGATCCGTGCTGACCAACAAGTATGCAGAGGGCTATCCCGGCAAACGTTATTACGGTGGATGCGAGCACGTTGATGTCGCAGAATCGCTGGCTATCGAACGGGCGAAAAAACTGTTTGACGCAGATTATGCCAATGTACAGCCACACTCGGGATCTTCTGCCAATGCGGCTGTCTACATGGCCCTACTGGAACCTGGCGATACAATTCTCGGCATGAGCCTGGCCCATGGCGGACACCTGACCCATGGAGCAACGGTTAATTTTTCCGGAAAAATCTACAATGCCGTTCAGTATGGCCTGGACTCACGAACCGGCCTGGTTGACTACGATCAGGTTGAGGAACTGGCCGAGAAGCATCGTCCGAAAATGATCGTGGCTGGATTTTCTGCGTATTCACGGGTCATGGACTGGACACGATTTCGTCAAATTGCCGACCGGCTCGGCGCATATCTGTTTGTCGACATGGCCCATGTTGCCGGACTGGTAGCCGCAGGCCTCTACCCCAATCCTGTTTCGATCGCTGATGTAACCACCACCACCACCCACAAGACACTCAGGGGAGCTCGCGGGGGCATGATTCTGGCCAGAGCCAATGAAGAAATAACCAGGAAACTGAACTCTCTCGTTTTCCCCGGAACTCAGGGCGGACCGCTGATGCATGCGATCGCAGCCAAGGCGATGGCGTTTCAGGAAGCCTTGGACCCGTCTTTCATCACCTATCAGCAAAACACGCTTGACAATGCCAAGGCGATGGTTGAAGAGTTTCAGGCACGGAGCTACAAAATTGTATCGGGAGGAACCGACAATCACCTGTTTCTGCTTGACCTGATTGACAAGGATATCACCGGCAAGGATGGCGATGCTGCGTGTGGACGATCCAATATCACGCTCAACAAGAACTCGGTTCCGAACGATCCCCGTTCTCCGTTTGTCACCAGTGGCCTGCGGATGGGCACTCCGGCAATCACGACCCGAGGATTCGGGATCGCTGAAGCACGCGATGTGGCTGGCTGGATCTGTGATATTCTCAATGATCTTGGCAATTCATCTGTTGAGAAGGCGGTCAAGGAAAAGGTAATTGATGTCTGTTCCAGGTTCCCCCTCTACAAGGGCATCCTGTAATCATCTGTTGCTGGATTCTGACAAGTGACTGCCCTTAGTGCTAACCCGATGAATTTCACAAGGTGACACAATGAAAATGCTCGATAGCTCAACCTGTTCCTTACCACTGGGCGAAATTCGTATCGTGATGGATGAAGGTTCCCTGGTTTTGCTGGATTTCGAGGAAAACGGGCAGCGAAGCCATAATCTCCTCATGAAACGATACGGGGAATATTCGTTAAGAGAGGTATCTTGCCCCAGGCAGGTTCGGAAGTCTCTTGACTCCTACTTTGCAGGAGAACTGGAGGTTTTCGGCCAGATAAAAATGGATCCTTCAGGAACCCCTTTTCAGAGCACTGTATGGGATGCCTTGAAACGAATTCCTGCGGGTGAATCCTGGTCCTACAGCAAGCTTGCGAATGAGATTGGCAACCCCCGGGCTGCTCGTGCAGTGGGCAGTGCAAATGCCAGCAACCCAATTTCAATCATGATTCCCTGTCACCGGGTTATTACTCAAAACGGGCGGCTTTCAGGGTATGCCGGGGGGACCAGCCGTCAGCGCTGGTTACTGCAGCATGAGGGCGCGTTAGCCTAACAGCTTTGGTGCAAAGCCGATACTGCTTCAGCCCTGTTCCAGAAACGGGGCTTGTGTAGGAAAACTTCAGTTTGACTGCTGTGCATCAACTTGATGGTTCTAACTTTGGTTCTCCAGATACGGGGCCGACCGACCGCAACGATGCAGCAACATTCCTTGATTGACTTGCCAGCAAGACGAGTTCGGTAAAGAGTGCCTACGCTACTGATTTACAAGTTTTCTTCACTGGTCTCGGCCCGTCTCTACGCATAGCTCAGCGAACTTAACCGGAAGGCTGCGACCCACTTCTCCCTGTTCGATTTCTTTTGCACAGGAGAGACAGGTTTGTCACGCATTTTCGGTGGGTTGGCGGATCCGAATGGTGCACATGGGCAAGGCGATAAGTTTCCTCGCCTGTTTCTCGATGAGGTTCGGAGAGCAGCCCGATCAGGTAAGAGACTATCTGAACTGTCTACAAAAATCCGGCACGCATGCGTGGCTCGTCTATCTGAGTGGCGACGAGCAACTCCGGACCCTGCCAATTGACTTGGAGAATCGGATGCGGTGCCCAACCCTGCCCTTCAGAGGCAACGAGTTTGCCGAATAGCTACCGAGATTTCCGATGAGTTGAAACGAACTGGTGAATTCAAAGACAACTGGATTGATTGGCTTGCGCAGATCAATTATATAAGTTGAGTAAGTTCACTGGCTTGTTCTCCTGTTGCGCCCAACTGTATCTTGATTCCGGACGCTCCCGGAATTAATCAGGTTCTGCAGAACGTTCTTGCTCGAGCACCTTTCCTCCACGCAAATCCTTGGTACTGAGAATATCTGCCCGGCATCACTGAAGGAAAGTTCAATAAGATCAGATGCGAGGCATAAAGCAACAGGCTTCGCATTCGCAAAAGCCCCCATGCGGAACTTGTGGATTTTGATGGCATTAGTCCCTACTCACCCTTACCGGGAAGGACCTTATACCTTGCTCGACCTTGCTTGAGATGGAACCTCATCCACTAGTATCTCGTTCTAAAGCCAGAATCCCTTGATGCAATAGCATGCCAGACATGCAATTGAGTAAACATCTGCAGTAAAGCTTGTTAGTATTTTTGATAAATTTCTGACAGAATAACCGAATGACCACACTTCCCAAATGCGTTTTGCTGACCTGGCATTTTCCCTGAGGCGCATACAACTGTCATGCTGGCAGAACGAACGTTTTGGGAGAAGGCAACCGCTATTCACGTCTTCTGCCGCCAAGCATGCAGCCGCGGCGAGCACATGTCAAGACACTGGCATGATCTGGTTCGTCTTGATGAATCTGGTATAGCAACAACTGCACTGGCTGACCGCGCACTTGCGCTCTCGGTAGCACGTCATAAAGCGATTTTCCTCTCTGAAAATGATGCCGACGGAGAGCGGATCGACTACGAGGCAGCAGTTTCTGGCAGGTTGCAGCTCGTACCCTCAGGTGCCGCCCGTTCGGTGCTCGCCAGTGATTACGCTAAGATGCTGGCCGATGGCATGTTGCTTGACGAGAACGAAACGTTCGATTCACTTGTGGAGCGATGCGCTGCTATAGAGGCAAAAGCGAACAATTAATGACACCCCCCCCCTGTTCTGTGCCATCCCTGTTTTAATTGGTCGGGATATGGGCAGATACAGGGAAATTAGATGCCATGCGTTTGATGGTACCGAGGAAAGGACTTGAACCTTCACGGGCTAATGCCCACTAGCACCTGAAGCTAGCGCGTCTACCAATTCCGCCACCTCGGCATGGATTTGGTGCAATGTCTCAGCACTGAACTGAAGATGCCTATTGTAATCATCACCAACGAAATTTAACAGTGGCTAAACGCAAATATCTACTCGATACATTGCAAGTCCGCAAATTAGTCCTGATTTGGACGGACAATGGAATCACGAAACCGGGCCTTTGCGATACAATCTACACAATGCTTCACCTGCAACATGCCGGTCTCTCGAGTCCACTCCGAAATCCTTCCAGCCTAGGCCTTCCGGCATATGGCGAATGCTCATAATTTAGACTGCTTATGGAATACTACGATCAAATCTTCAAGCTAATCCAGATCGTGTTTGTTGATCTTGTTCTAGCCGGAGACAATGCGATTGTGATTGGAATGGTAGCCGGAAGATTCCAGCCCGAATACCGACGAAAAGTCATATTTTACGGTGTCGGTGTAGCCGTAGTCCTGAGAATCGTGTTTGCATTGATAACAGTTCAATTGCTGCAAATTCTGGGATTGCTTTTGGTCGGGGGATTGCTTCTGCTGTGGGTATGCTGGAAGCTATGGCGGGATTTGAGAGAGGCAGCGCACACGGCAGTTCCTGAAACTCAAGCTGAAGCTCCCATGGCGGAGAACCCCTCCATGCTCTCGGCAATTGGCTATATCGTGGTCGCCGACATATCAATGTCCCTCGATAATGTTCTGGCCGTTGCAGGCATCGCTGAAGGCCATACGGCAATACTGGTTTTCGGGCTTGCGCTATCCGTAGTTCTGATGATGGTTGCAGCGACTCTGATCGCCGAATTCCTGCAAAAGCGCAAGTGGATCGGCTATGTCGGCCTTGCAATCATATTCTATGTTGCAGTCAAGATGATATACGATGGCTCCTTGCAGGTATATCCTCTGTTGGCTTGATCGCATCTCAACAGGGGCTTGGGCCTGCAAGAAATAGATCCGCTATCGATTCGTCAAATCATTGGGCTGATTGAAACAAGGCACCCTGCAAGTCTTTGCCAGATTCCAGTAACCCTCCTTGGTGATGACTTGCAGTCACTGCACATTGAGCTATCCAGTACATTATTGTGAGCCAGGTACCCTGAACAGATTCCTGCTAGGCCGATTGCTCAAGCATGGTGAAAACTGGCAGCGTACCGCTCTCGAGAAATTTCAGAAATGCGCCGCCACCCGTCGAAATACAGGATATGCCATCAGCCAGATCATTCTGCTCAATGGCCGCAAGGGTCTCACCACCACCGGCAACGGAATAACTTCCTGACGCATAAATAGCTCGGCCAATCTCCCGGGTGCCATGAGAAAAAGCCTCAAACTCGAACACTCCCAAGGGACCGTTCCAGACTATGGTCTGGGATGCGCTGATTGCATTTCGGTATTTTTCGCAAGTCATCGGTCCGATGTCAAGAACCATGTCACCCGATTCAATATCCGAAACAGGCTTGATCTCGAACGCGGCATCAGCTGCAAAGCGGTCTGCAACAACAACATCAACAGGAAGCAGAATATTTTTTTCGAGATGCCTGGCCGATTCAATCAGGCTAGCAGAAAATTCCACCAGACCTGGCTCATAAACCGAATCTCCGACATCCAATCCAGCTGCCGCCAGAAAAGTATTGGCAATGCCGCCACCCGGTATCAAGATGTCGACCCTCTTCATCATGCTCTCCAGCAGCATCAGCTTGGTCGAGACCTTGGAGCCGCCGATGATTGCAACCATGGGCCTTGATGGATTTTCGAAGACCCTGGAGAGCGCTTCGACCTCAGCGACAAGCAATGGACCGGCACAGGCCTCTTTGGCAAACAAGCCGATTCCGTATGTTGACGACTGCACTCGATGGGCAGCACCAAATGCATCCATCACAAACACGTCGCACAAGGATGCATATCGCTGGCTCAGTGACTCCCGATTTTCCGATTCACCCTCATTGAACCGAATGTTTTCAAACAACACAACCTGTCCATTTTCTAGTTTCGGTTCTTTCGACAGATAATCGCTAATCAGCGGAACCTCTTGGCCAAGAACATCGGACAAGATATCGGCAACCAGATTCAGGGAATATCTCTTGGTGAACTGGCCTTCGACAGGCCGCCCCAAGTGTGATGCCAGCATTACTTTTGCGCCAGCCTCGGAGGCTTTGCGGATAGTTGGCAATGACAGGTCGATACGCGCCTTCGACATTACCCTGCCCTCCTTGACCGGAACATTCAGGTCTAGCCGAATCAGGACCCTCTTTCCGCGCAGTTCAAGATCATCGAGTGTTTTGCACTTCATGCCTTGTGAAGCTTGCAGAGCGGTTATCGTATGGGCATTCTCTCGCTGGCGTAAGCCTGAACCCGATGTGCCCGCAGATGACTCAAGCATTCATCAAGGCCATCGTTGTATCAAGCATGCGGTTTGAGAATCCCCATTCATTGTCATACCAGGAACAAACCTTGACCAGGGTTCCCTCGGTCACCCGGGTCATGCCGGCATCCACGGTTGATGAAGCTGGCGCATGATTAAAATCCGAAGATACCAATGGTTCATCGGTGTAATCCAGAATCTTGCCGTCAGCGGCATCTTTCAAAATCCCATTAATCTCTTCGACTGTTGTAGCGCGTGATGCAGCAAACGTCAAATCAACCACGGATACATTAATTGTTGGCACCCGAATCGAAAACCCGTCCAGCTTGCCATTCAGCTCAGGCAGGACTAGGCCGACCGCAGCGGCCGCACCGGTTTTGGTGGGTATCATGGAACTGGTTGCCGATCGCGCCCTTCTTAAATCACTGTGATAGACGTCATTCAGGACCTGATCGTTGGTATAGGCATGAATGGTATTCATAAGACCATGAACGATGCCGACGGTATCGTTCAGTACTTTGGCCAGCGGCGCCAGGCAGTTAGTCGTACACGATGCATTGGAAATGATCGTATCGGATGGTTTCAACTGTTGGTGATTGACTCCGTATACCACTGTCGCATCGATGTCACTCCCGCCCGGAGCGGAAATGATGACTTTTCTGGACCCCGCTTCCAGATGGGCCTGGGCTTTTTCCCTGCTGGTAAACAGGCCGGTACATTCATAAACCACATCAACACCCAGCTCGCGCCACGGGAGCCTCGTTGGGTCACGCTCGGAAAGCACTCGAATCCTGTCGCCATTGATACACAAATCATCTCCATCCTTTTCAACCGTGCCTGCAAATCGACCGTGCGTCGTATCGTATCGGGTCAAGTGGGCGTTGACGTCAACACTGCCCAGATCATTGATGGCGACAATCTTGATATCCTGATTGCCCGATTCATACCTGGCTCGAAGAATATTTCGGCCGATTCTTCCATAACCGTTTATCGCGGCGTTAATGGTCATTGTTTACTCCGTATTAAAAAAGGGGAGTTGTTCCCGTGAATTGCTGCAATGGCATGCAGACTTGATTTCTATCTGCCTCAAGCCAATTTGGCATCAGTTTGGACTTATCATGCTTACGACACTATTTCTGGCGGTTTGCCATCTGCCGCCTGACTGCCTGGACAACAGTATCTACCGTCATTCCGAAATGCTCAAAAACATCATTGCCTGGCGCCGACTCGCCAAATGTTTCAATGCCGACCACTGCTCCATCCAGCCCGACATATTCAGTCCATAAAGCCCCGACTCCGGCCTCCACTGCCACTCTGCGTCTTACCGACGATGGCAGCACGGATTCCCGGTATTCAGCGCCTTGCTCCGAAAACCGATCAGTCGATGGCATCGAGACAACCCTCACCTTGATATCGGTCAATTCCCGAGCTGCGCTCATGGCGAGATCGACTTCTGAACCGGTCGCTATCACTATCACATCCGGTTCTCCCACGCAGTCACGGAGAATGTATCCGCCTTTCCTGATCAGAGATAACTGCTCGGATGTGCGTGCTTGATGCGGCACGGGTTGCCGCGAGAAGATTAGGCTGAACGGACATTCCGTTGACTCGCAAGCCTGTTGCCAGGCAACCATTGATTCAACTGCATCGCAAGGTCGCCAGACCGACATTCCAGGCATTAGACGAAGGGTTGCCGTCTGCTCGATGGCCTGATGCGTCGGTCCATCCTCTCCCAAGCCAATCGAATCATGGGTAAACACGAAAATCGATGGCTGCTTCATCAATGCCGCCATGCGAAGCGCATTGCGGGCATATTCCGAAAACATCAGAAATGTTCCGCCATAGGGCTTGAATCCACCATACAGCGCGAAGCCGTTCATCACCGCAGCCATGCCGAACTCGCGAACGCCATAATAGATGTAGTTGCCCCCCCAATCCGAAGGCGTAACTGTCTGCGACCCTGACCATCGAGTGAGGTTTGATCCGGTCAGGTCGGCAGAACCCCCGATCAGTTCCGGAAGAATCGGGCCGATCGCTTCTAACGCAAGCAGCGACGCCTTTCTTGTTGCGACAGTTTCGGCCCTGCGATCAGCTTCATCGAGCATGGATTCACACAGTGAAAGCCAGTTACCAGGCAGCCTCTTGTTCTGACGGCGCATGAATTCTTCGGCAAGGTCCGGGTGAACCTGTCGATATCCGGAAAATTTTGCCTCCCAGTCACTCTCTGCCTGCCGGCCTTTTTCACAGCCATTCCAGGCATCGTAGATTGACTCGGGAACCTCAAACGGCAGATGCTTCCATCCAAGCTTGGCTCGGGCAAGCTCGACCTCCTGCTCGCCCAGCGGGGCACCATGGCTGGACTCCTTGCCCGACTTGTTGGGAGACCCGAATCCAATGACGGTCTTGCAGCAGATAAGAGATGGCCGTTGTTTTTCGTCCCTGGCTGCCTGAATGGCACTTGAAACAGCGTCTGGGTCGTGCCCATCAATATCCTTGATGACATGCCAGCCATAACTGTTAAAGCGAGCGGGAGTATCATCCGTAAACCAGCCCTGAATCTCGCCATCAATCGAGATGCCATTGTCGTCGTAGATTGCGATCAACTTGCCGAGCCCAAGGGTTCCGGCAAGCGAACATCCCTCATGCGATATACCCTCCATCAGACAGCCATCACCCGTAAAGACATAGGTATAGTGGTCTACGATATCAAACCCCTTGCGGTTGAAGGTCGATGCCAGAATCCTCTCGGCAAGCGCCATGCCGACTGCATTGCAAATGCCCTGGCCAAGCGGTCCGGTCGTTGCCTCAACACCGGGCGTATAGCCATATTCGGGATGACCGGGTGTTTTCGAATGCAGTTGCCGAAAACACTTGATTTCTTCGATATCAAGGTCATAGCCCGTCAAATGCAGCAGCGAATAAAGGAGCATTGAGCCATGGCCATTAGACAGCACAAAGCGGTCCCGGTTGACCCACTGGGGATTGCTGGGATTGTGAATGAAAAAGTCCGACCACAGTACCTCAGCGATATCGGCCATGCCCATGGGGGCGCCCGGATGACCGGAATTTGCACGTTGCACGGCATCCATGCTGAGTGCACGGATCGCATTAGCCTTGGCTCGGCGGGTAATTTCAGTCATTAATTCATCTTTTGCAACAATGATCCATGTGTTGTATTAGACGAACATAGTCATTCGGATGAAAGCAATAAATTTGTACCAAGGCAAGATACAGGCAAATGGCTTATTCAAGGAGAATAAACAGACTGCGATTATAATCCGAATTGTCTTCTGAAGAAGATATCTTTTCAGACGGCCTCATTGCCAAAACTCCCCTTGTCCTCGACATCACCGTCGGCGCATCCTCTCCGGCCATGCCAGGCGATGGAACGTCGAAGACCGGTAAGGCAGTTCTCCAGTGACTGAACTCACGAAACAAGGCATTTCCACCCAGCACTTATAAAACCGCATGTCCCGAAATACCGTCATTTTCAGCCAGAGTCATTCTCATGGTCTCGCACATCAAGAGATTACTGCCTTAAAACAATTAGGCCGCATCAATACTGCGATGGCATCATGGCGAGCATAAGGAGCATCAATCGCGAGTCTGCCCGAAACATTTCATGTGCCTCCCTGTACCGAAAGAAGACGTTAATCGGTCGTTTTTTGTTCACAATCATGCGATTTCCAGATATTTTTGCCGCTGTCGCAAAAAGACATTGTTCGCTGTGATGCATCCAGTCACTTGCTTCAGGAAAGGTACTGATCATCCATCATAAAAAACCAAAAATCCCATACCGAGTTTTGTGCTTGTGCACCGACTGTCCTTAATAAATCCACAGCTCCGAAAACCCATCCTTCAGGGCAGGGAACCGTCCCGACCATCGAGAGTTCAGACTAGGGAGTATTAGCCGCCATCCGTTAGGAAGCATTGACGATAAAAAGGGTTGGAATAGCTGTGGCCATCCCCCTGACCGTAAATCACAGTTGCATAGTAATGGTTAGGCTTTAGATCTGTATAAATATTATAATACCACCAAGGAGGAGACCAATCGGTTAGCCCGTCTTGATGCTCAGTTGGAAGATCACCCAGTTTCCTCGCTACTATGACTTTATCACCCAATCGGGAGTCATTCGATATCAAGCCCACCATTACCGGTCCGGAGTAATCAGACTTTTTGAAGTCAATGACAACAACCCTCGTTCTGGAAGTCAGCCCAGCCGTGACGACAATACACCCTGAGCAGGGTTTATAAGAGTTGTATATCGTACTGACTCCGTCTTGTGTTGAAGTGCATGCCCCCGGCCCAAGCAGCCACGCTCCGGCGGGGGGGACCAACGCCAGAACCAACATGGTGGCAAATGCCATGAGGATTAGGGGGCGTTTCATCAGTTGTATCATGAGCTTGTACCTTAGTTTGAATGCATGACTCATTGTACCGGGTTTCGCAGGTGAAAGCAACATTCGCGGATTTTTTCAGGTTCACAAAAAGCCTTGTATGTATCCATACTGGTGAATCATCAATGAAGGGCGATTGACCTTGTGGCACACTGTTGGCTTATCGAGACCCATCAATCGATCAGACAGTCCGCTGACCTGGTGGTTGCTGGATTATTGATCGGCATACATTGGCTTGCCATCATTCAACCGCAACCAGCCTTTTATGATTCTGTAGAGAAACCAGATAGTTATTCCTACCCCTGCAAGAATAACAATGCCTATGGCCAGCGGCACCGAAATAAAGGCTGTAACAAGGCAAAGCAGAGAGCCTGCGATAATCCACAGCAGGCCATGCCAAAACGTGCGGATTTGCCATGCAAAATGTGATTCAAGCCATGTCCCTCGTGCATCTGGTTTCTTGACATGATTGATGATCACAGCAATGACCAGAAGAATAAACGGAACGAAAAAACTCAAAGCCTGCAACAGGTAAACGACATGGGCTACCTTGATTACAGATTTCTCCAGTCTGTCATCGGCTTGAAAAAAATCTTCGGGCATTGATAAATCTTCGATCACCTATACTCATGAAAATACCTGATTGGGAAAATCAGTTCAAGAGAGAACTCTTCGTTGGAGCAATGTTCGGGATGCTGTACTTCTAGAGCCGGATTTGATGCAGGATTTGCCGAACTTCAGCATTATCTTTTACTTTGGGGCTTATATACTTAAGTAACAAAAAATGAAATTAATTGAAAAGAACCAGAATATTATGCTTTAATCGCTATCCATGAGCGAATCTTTTTCATGTTATTGATTACATGATATAAATCAAGAAACTTGTTACTTAAGATATATTAAGCCCCTTTACTTTTATCAAGCCAAATGGACAATGTACAAGTCATATGTCTTTATACCTTTACATGGATACTGTTGACTCCGAGAGGTTTTCAGCCTCACTGTGGCGGTTTCCGGGCATTTCTTCCACAACAGAATACCAGTACGGGTACAAAATGCTGCCATTCCGTCTAGGCAGACATTCATCTAGTAATCCCCGAGTCAACAGTGTCCATATGAAAGGTACAGATATATATTTTTCGAATAATAACGGAATTCTGCGTGCGGCTATCCATATTTCCCCAAGTCTCGGTAAAACTGGGGCATGAAATCATTTCCAAAAGCGGAACGAACGCAGTGACTGCTGCATACTCTTTCATGAGATTGTCATGGGCATCATTGCATACCGGTTTTTTCAGACCATGAAGAACCATATAAAGAAACACTTGGCTATTCAATCCCGAAGAAGATTCTCCGCCTTCGACTGCATATCTGGCATCATCTATCTTGAAACGGAACGCTCGATACCCTGTTGTCTGACTTCTTGTACGATAACCCCGATCCCAGTTGTCACTGTCTATCACCTTCCCGGATGCAGAAATCCTCCAGAGTAGGCTTGAACCCAGAACAAACAGTATCAAACCGGACGGGCATAAGGTCTCTTTCATGGAACCATACACCTGTTTGCACTTGGGACACCCTAGTCCCTCTGGCTGCATTTGGTTGAAATGAAAGTTTTCACGAGCCGCGACAATCATCGCCTTTCCGCGTAATCCGTCAGCGTCAAGATAGATGCACCATGCTCGGTCGCAGTGATGGCATTCGCGAATCGACTATCCGCTGTAAGCATGACCGCACCGATGCGATGGGCAAGTGCAAGATAGACGCAATCATATACCGGGTAGTCGAAAGCCAGCGCCAGATGAACAGCGTCTTCACCGACGGTCTCGTCATGGTTCCAGCGTATGGGCATATCGGACAGGACAGCCATGGCAGCGCTGGCAAAGGCATCCTCGATCTGACCCAACCGTGCCTTGCGCCACAGTGCATTGGCAACCTCGGAAACCATCAGCCGGGGAGCATCCAACTCCTGTCCGCTTTCCACCAGTTGCCGTGCGGCATCCGAGCCAGGTTCGTCGAACAGCAACTTGACTGCTACGCTCGCATCGACGACGAAACGCATCAGAAACCTTTGCGATGACCGCGACCGCGATCCTCGCGGACCAGTACTTCCGCCGGAGTCTGTCTGCGGCCCCTGGTCATTTCCCGCAACCGGTCCGATGCCTCTAGGAACATAATACGTTTCACCGCCATATGATCATGATCATTGGCGGCGCATTCCAGGATATGGCGGATTTCGCCCTCTAGGGAACGGTTGTTCGACGAGGCACGCTGCTTGAGGCGGTTCACCACATCGTCATCCAGTTGCCGTACACTGATTGCCGCCATCGACTTGCCTCCAACATTGATAGCATATTGTCGCGGCATACGCAAATCAACGCTGATGCTCACTTGTCCCATGCTTGATCTCAGGCGGTACATCCCTGTACCGCTTATGTCAAGAATGCTGCAACGGACTTTTGACCCAGGAGAACAAGAAAAGAATGGTTGCCGATTTCGTAGATTTGTGAGCGAGAGGCGCTAGAATGCAATCAAGCTATGGGCAATAACCTTCAGCAGATATCATGTTCCTTGCTGCACTGCAGGTTCAAATCAATCGGAGCGATACAGGTCACCCGAGGCCACCTCCAGATGACCATTAATCCAGCTCTGCCATTGGCTTAGTAGCTTGCTATTAATTGCAGCGACAATCGCGCGTTTGCGTAGTTTGCCGCAATCCAGAGGCTGACCGGAAAGAGATGTCGCCTGCCCGCCTGACTCCAGCAGGATCAGATAGCCTGCTGCAAAATCCCAGAGCTTCTGCCCACCATGAAGATACAACTGGAAACGGCCTGTTGCCAGCCAGCACCACTCGAGTACTGATGACCCAAGATTGCGCTGGGATCGATAAGGGGGACAACGCACGAGCTGTGCAGCCAAGTCCTCGGTAAGCCGCTTGTAGTCAATATTGGCAACGCAATCGGATAAAGGAGTGCCAGCAAAACAACTTGACCGGCGACCATTGAGATAAGCACCTTGCCCTCGAACAGCCGAGAAACACTCGCTCCGAATGGGGTCAAAGGTAACAGCCAGTTCGGGCTGCCCATCAATCACCAAAGCCAATGAAACCCCGTAAAACAGGAATCCACTGGCAAAATTTGTCGTGCCATCCAGTGGATCAAGCACCCAGTACCCTTCGCTTGCATGACGAATCACCGCATCCTGTTCGTCGTAGTGCATTTCCTCACCGACGAATCCAAATTGGGGCCAACGTGCCTCCAATGCCTGCTTCAGCTTTCTCTGGATAGACACGTCAATTTGCGTAACTATGCTTCCATCATGCTTGATGGAAACTGCATTTTCAGGAATAGACCTGTCAAAGGCGGACCGCGATATCTGGACTACGAGGTCTGCGACTTCGCATCTATCTGGAAAGAAGCTCATCTCGGCTTGGGTTTTGCTCACGAAGAGTGTGAAAGGTTCAACAAATATTCTCTGTATTCTATCCACCGGGATGAATCATGAAAGATCCAATTCCCATGAATCATCGAATCCTACAGTTTCTCAACCATGCGCAGTATTGAACCGAGATGTCCTCGTGCATGAGGGTCTTCTTTCAATTCAGTCTCAATTGACTGATGAACCTCCAGCAACAGATTGAGAATAACCGTTGAATCCGATGCGGTTTTCAGATTCTCCTCTCTAATCATCGGCACAACGGCATTGCAGATGCGGGACATGTCCTCATGCTGGCCGGTTTCACATAATTTCGCCAGCTTGGTGAACTCCTCGCGAATTTTGACTGCAATCTCCCGGTCTGCAAAACCCGCCTGCCATTTCTCCAGTTCGGACCTGATCGCATTCAGTTGATCAGCGATCGGATCGCAATTCAGTTTTGATTGCTCTGCCTTGAGTGTTTCTTGCCGGACAAGATATTCTTCAATCAAGTGAAGAGCCTGATCAAACCTGAAATCCATATCTCGGACTGGATTTCCAGGATTGGGCATCTTAACCGCCCCTTCCCTGATTGAGTCGATAATCGGGGAGAGTTCCGCAGCGGATGTTCCAGCATGATCTCCTGAATCGGTCATCTGGCGCATCAGCGACCCTGTACGCCGGGTTATCTCCATCGCCGATGCATCTCCGGCAATGGCAAACAGGCATTCAGTTTTATCGACTGCTGACTGCACCTCTCCAAGCCGAGTATCGGTAACGCCTTTTCTGCCTATCTCTGCGAGAATATCGGTCACCGTCGACAAGCCTTTGCCGGCTTCAACAATTAATGCATTGCTGGACTCGGTGGATTCCGGGTCTGGCCAAGGGTGCATGAAATTGACATCAGAATCTAGAGGGTTGTTGCAGACTGCATCGCTCGCGATTGAATTCCCCTGTTGAATATCGCCCGAACGGGGCATGATGGCTGTAGTGCCCCCCGGTTTCTCCCTGTCACCAGCAATTCGCTGTCCTAAACAGTGGATTTTGTTGACGGTCAATGTATGAGGATCTTCGACAAAACTCCACAGCATCATCCAGGCCGAAGCGATTTCTGCATCTTGCTGAGAATCAGGAAAGTCTCCTGTATTGATATCGACATTGACAATCGCTTCACACAGGCGAACCACATAGGTTCTTAGTACGCTATGTGCATGCACTGACACGACCTTCTTTAACTCATCCAGCTTTGCGAACATTTCTGCGGTTTTTTTCGAGTCCAGCCCCCCAAGGAAAAACAAGGCAAGTGAATTTCTCAGGGAGTGGTAATTTCCTTTTCGGGCTAGTTGCGAAAGTTCTTCAGCCAACTGAATGGATTTTCGGCATTCCGCCTGCATCACTTGATCCGGGCTGTCGGCAAACCATTCCTCCAGCAGAAATCGTTCGCAAATCTTCCCGGTATGAGGACCAATATGCTGTGCAAGTACATGATTATCCTGATTCCTCCCATAGACTGCATCGCCAATCAGGAACAGCATTTTCTGAAGCAGACTCTCCGGCAACTCGATTCCTTCACCCGTGACGTCACTGCGGCAAATTTGCCTGATCAGGAAGTCCACTTCGGCAAGCAATATCCTGGTTGTCTTTTCCACCCCGAATTTGTCTGATTCGTATTGAACGAGTTCGACGAAGCTCGAAACAAGGCAAGCGAGCTGCGTGAGCGGATCTTCATCATCGGACTTGATGCGATCAAACAGCTCAGTCATGGCATCAAGCGATTTGGACTCTTGCTCCTTCAGGCAAACCGATAGGTTTTCTCGAAACAGAATGTGAAATGACTGGTCGATAACCCGGGATTTTTCGTTAGGCGCAATGCGAAACGAGGCATTCGCAGATTCATCGAGGCAAGCATGTGGCCTGAAGAGATCCATTGGGGTTATTGCAGTGTTTCCCAAAAGTTTCTGAATGCGAATTATCGGTTCCGCCATTCCCATCGGAGAGATCCGGATCCGGGCGGAAACCAGCGACACGTATTCAGCCAGTCGCGAGACGCCTTCACCGAAAGCCTCAAACTCTTGGGAAAAGCCTATTGCAGCAGGCTTTTGGATCAATGCTTTCGATAGTTGAGACAAGCTCGAACAAAGCAGCCCGGCTCCCTCCAGTCCACAGCTTTCCATTATGGATTCAAGTTTGCTGAAGCGAGGGGGCATGCTCTTCAGGCCATCAGCTTGCCGACTTAGCTGGACCTTCCTTGTTTCAATGAGCAGTTGCTGAACCTCATTATTCGCGCGTGGGCTGATGAGCATTCCGGAATTATGGGCTGGACCTAGACCGCTCATGGCAACAGGCTAGCGAATTGCTTCGCTTGAACATTCATCAATCTACCCAATTCGATGAGAGGGCTTAAGCTGGACGGACAGACGGGCCAGGAATCGGGAGGCGGAAGAGCTCGAGTGCACATTTTGGTTCCGAAGCGGTTTCGGTCCCGACTGCCAGGCAAATCAAGCATAGCAATCAGGCAGTGCAAGGCCTGTCGTTGCGACACTCGTTGGAATGGTCACCGGGTCAACCTGTTCAAAAAACGGTGCAATTTCCCAAAAACGGCTTGCCGCCGCACTCTAATTGCCAGGGGTTAACCGCTTTCGAGAAACAGCCCTATCACTGGCAGATGGCCATGCAGTGCCTGGCTGCTCTCAAGAGTTCTTGATCGTCAAATGGCTTCACCAGCTGGTAAATGGCACCAACTGAGTGGCTTTTTGCCCGTTCATTAAGTCCGTTAGTGCTGGAAAGAATAATCACCGGGATCGGCCTGAATTCGACATTGCGCTTGACCAGGTAGCAAAGCTGATGGGCAGTCAATCGGTTCAGCGAGGCATCGATAAAAATTAGGCCGGGACGATGATTGACCACTCCAGTCAGCGCATCGATGCCATCGGCGAACGGGAGTACCTGATATTCCAGAGCCGCAAGAATTCGCTCGGCACGCACAAGCAATGAGGCATCACTGCTGGCAAATAAAATCTTGCGGGCCAAAGCGAATTGACCGGGATTATCCTGAGCCATTCCGGCAAGGACGATGGTGCTCCGGGGGTTTCATAAGCGCCATCCGCATCAATCGGAGCGAATTTCCTGGACACCTAGGATGCGGAGGGTATTGTTCCCATCATTCTCAAGCGAACTTCCCAAGCCTTGAAGAGGATCAGGGCTTGAACTCATCACACAGAAAAGCGAATCCATCAATCGAATCAAGCCTGAGCTTTACAATATTCTGGTAGGCATCCGAGTTGTACCACTCTTTCGCCTTTTCCTTGCTTTCGAACTTGATCACCACTGTGCGATTCGCGTCTGACTGCCCTTCCATGATCTCGATATTCTCGTCGACAACCAGCACCTCTGGGCTGTAGGGGCCGAGAGATTCGACCGCTTTCGGCAAGTAGTTTGAGTTGAGCGTTTCTGCATCGTGCACCTTGTGAGTAAAAATAAAATAAGCACTCATTGGACTCTCCAAAATAATTAAACTTGAAATCGGATTATATATCATGAGTTTTGTGCAACCATGAATAAAGCGAACAAGCCAGTAAAGGCTTTCTTCTCCTGCTTGACTGGTCGAGAATAGAGGAACAACGCCCGGCCATGCAACGACATCCCGTTGCATGTGCTCACAATATCGACCGGGGAAATACCCCTCTGGAACATTTCCAAATTCGAAGTTGCTCTGTACCGCAAGTCCAGTCAATTTGGAAGACTCTAAAATGCTGGCGGTCTGGCAGCGGTTGCGCTGACAGATTGAACGGTTCTTACCAGTGCCCTCGACGAGCCGATGGTAAAATGGTCTTAATGACGCACCTCTTCAATCCTTCGCAGATGGAGGTCGGCTGCCTTGGATCCGTCTTCCTTTCATGGCTGAAAAGCCTTGCATGCCCCTCGACCTGTACCTGTTTTTCATGAATGCCAGCAAGACAAATCGGCCTTGTGCTTTACCGGTTTTCAACTGCTGTTTCCAGGCTAATTTATCTTGCTGGCAAATCCAGATGACGATTGCCGATGACCTGCTCATCAAAAAATGCAGTAAATATTTCAATTCAGAACTCGTTGACTCATGGTAAGATTGGCATCTGCATATTCAGGCGACTCCAAGTACGGAAAAACATCTCACTATCCGGAATCCCGGAAACAACTGGACTTGATGGAATCTCTTCAAAATCGTTTCCTCGTATCCATGCCCCAGCTGCTTAGCGAGGAGTTCTCCAGAAGCGTTATACTGATGTGCCATCACGATGATGGCGGTGCGATCGGAATCATTGTCAACAAGACAACTTCCCACTGCATAGGCGAGATATTCTCCGAAATGGATATCATCACGACCATCGACACTTACGCAAGGCAACCTATTCTCAACGGGGGCCCCCTATCCCAGGAACTTGGCCTAGTGATTCACGATGGAAGGGAATCAAGATGGAAATCCAGCCTCAAGGTAGACAATGGCTTGTGCTTGACCAGCTCCAAGGAAATCCTTGCCGACATGGCGATCGGATCGGGACCCGAACGTGCCCTGGTCACTTTCGGGTATGCCAGCTGGGCCCCAGGTCAGCTCGAATCAGAAATCCGTGAAAACAGCTGGCTGACAACCCCGGTCGATCTTGAGATTCTGTTTTCAACGCCCTTTCAAGACCGCTGGCATCGTTCGGCCGCCATTCTAGGCATCGACATCAATCAGATATCAGGACAACTTGGGCATGCCTGACCTCAAGCAGCAAAAGAAACCGACAGGACGCGTACTCGGTTTTGATTATGGCTCGCTACGCATCGGCATCGCAGTTGGCAACAGGATTACCGGTACAGCTGAACCTCTCGACATCATTCATAATCGCAGGCACGCGCCCGGCTGGATGGAAATTTTAGGTATCATTAACGAATGGAAGCCCGAAATTCTTGTGGTTGGGCTGCCTCTTTCCATCTCGGGCGAAGAAACGGAGATGTCGGCCGAGGCTCGGGCTTTTGCGAAAAAACTCGGCAATAAAAGCCGGGTAGACTACATCATGGTGGATGAACGATACTCAACCTATGAAGCAAGCGAGGTTGTGGTTAGCCTGGCCAAGTACAAGATACGCAAGCGTTGGGCATTCAATGAGAGGGACGGCATAGCCGCCCAGATCATTCTCGAGACCTATTTCGCAGATATCAAGGATCAACAGCTGAGTCGACATGGATAATGCCGCCGCCAATGCCGTCGACAATCTCGCTCAACAAGTCGCTTCAAGTTTGATCGAAGATCCTTTGCTGATCGGCATCCATACGGGAGGGGTTTGGGTTGCCGACATTCTCCACCGGAAAATTGGCTTCAGCGAAGAACTGGGCATCCTGGATATTTCATTCTACCGGGACGACTTCAGCAGAGTCGGGCTTAACCCGCAGGTCAAGGCATCCTCCTTGCCGGCTGGAATAGAGGACCGCAATATCATCCTGATCGATGACGTGCTCTATACCGGCCGCACGATCCGTGCCGCCCTCAATGAAATATTCTCGTATGGGCGGCCTGCAAGTGTCAAGCTGGGCGTTCTGATCAAGAGGACTGGTCGCGAACTGCCGATACAGTCCGATTTCACCGGCATGGAAATGGATCTGGGAGACCATCAACAGGCCAAGCTCTATCGAGATAATGGCAAGCTCGGTTTCAGCATTGACGAGACAGGCTGTACTTGAATATGCACGCAAACGTTCCTGTCCAGTTTGACCACAATGGAAAACTCCGCCATTTCCTGACCATACAGGGACTTTCCGAAGAAACTCTCACAGGGATTCTTGACATCGCTCACTCCTTCATTGATTTCGGCAAACGCGAAATCAAGAAAATCCCCCTGATGCGGGGGAAAACGGTGGTAAACCTGTTTTTCGAGCCGAGCACTCGAACACGCACCACCTTTGAAATCGCGGCGAAACGACTATCTGCCGATGTTGTGAACATGAATGCAACCCGAATGTCGACCACAAAAGGCGAAACCATTCTGGATACTGTGAAAACGATTGAAGCCATGCATACTGACATGTTTGTGGTTCGAGATCGTGCAAGTGGCGCGGCACAGTTGATTGCCAGCCATCTGCCCGACTATGTCCGGGTCATCAATGCCGGAGACGGACGCCATGAGCATCCCACTCAAGCCATGCTCGATGTGTTTACCATCCGTCAGCACAGACAGGACTTCTCCAAGCTTCGTATCGCTATCGTGGGCGATATCCTCCACTCACGCGTTGCACGCTCGCAGATTCATGCCCTGAATATACTCGGTACCCGTGAAATTCGCGTAATTGGACCTCGCACCCTGATCCCCACGGATATCGAGACCATGGGGGTCGGCTACGTCAATAACATGAGGGACGGCCTCGAGAATATTGATGTCGTCATCATGTTGCGCATACAGCGAGAAAGAATGGACGGCCAGCTTATTCCCAGCGAACAGGAATACTTCGCTCGTTATGGACTGACCGAGGAGACTCTCGGCTTTGCGAAGCCTGATGCCATGGTCATGCACCCCGGCCCCATTAACCGTGGCCTGGAAATCTCTTCAAGCGTAGCTGACGGGAATCGATCCGTTATTCTTGATCAGGTTACCAATGGGATTGCAGTCAGAATGTCAATCATGGCCCACCTAATGGGTGGCCAGGAAAAATCCAGATGGACATAAGTATCCTTAATGGCCATTTGATAGATCCAGCCAATGGGATCAATCAGGTTATGGATATCCATATCTCCCAGGACCGGATCAAGGCAATCGGCGATCCAGGCCAGGATTTCAAGCCCGAAAGAGTCATTGACGCCAAAGGCCGCTACATTTTCCCAGGCATTGTCGATCTGTGTGCCCGATTGCGGGAACCCGGAGAGGAACATAAAGCCACCATCCTGAGCGAGACCCGCGCCGCAGCCAGCGCAGGGATCACCAGCCTGATCTGCCCGCCTGACACATTGCCCGTTATCGAAACCCCCGGCATGGTGCACATGATCCAGGATCGGGCCAATGCAGCGGGATACAGTGATATTTATCCTCTCGGTGCGCTTACGTCCGGCCTGAAAGGCGAAAAACTTACCGACATGGCTACTCTCCAGGATGCGGGATGCGTGGGGGTAAGCAATGCGCTTGAACCGGTTGAAAATTCACTGCTGATGCGAAGAGCAATGCAGTATGCCTCGACCTACGACATACCGGTTTTTCTGGCCTCATGGGATCCATGGCTGCAGGGCAACGGGGTCGTCCATGAGGGATTCATCAGCACGCTGCTCGGATTACCAGCAATACCGGAAGCGGCAGAAACCGTTGGAGTTGCACGTGACATTGCGCTGGTTGAAACTACCGGCGCTTCAGCACACATCCTTCTTATTTCCTGCGAAAAATCAGTCTCCAGACTGAGGGAGGCCAGGCAACGAAAATTGCCCATTACCGGTTCCGTCGCTGTCCACAACCTGCTCTGTACTGAAAGCGATATTGGAGAGTTCAATACGTTCTTCAAGGTCATTCCACCATTGCGTACAATGCAGGATCAGGAAGGGCTGATTCAAGGACTGGCAGGTGGCGATATTTCGGTAATCTGTTCAGATCACCAGCCACACAGCCTGGACTCAAAGCTGGCTCCCTTCAGCGAGGCAGCAACCGGCATTGCCGGCCTTGACACGCTGCTGACTCTGGCCTGGAGTCTGGCAAGAAACGGCCGGCTAAAAGCAGAAACAGTGATTGCAGCGCTGACCGAGAACCCCGCTCAAATTGCTGGTCTTGAGTGTGGCAATCTGGCTGTCGGAAAACCCGCTGACCTGCTGGTGTTTGATGAGGGGGTGAGCTGGACACTGGACAATACCACAATGATGAGCAGAGGAAGGAACTCGCCCTGGTTCGGTCATGAGCTCACTGGCAAGGTTTTATTGACCATCAAGGGTGGAAAAATCGTCTGGGAACCCTGATCAGTCTCTCAACACTCCCTGACCGGCTTCTCCGGTTTTCTATTGGCGCCATGCCCGGATTGATGGACACCAGTGCCAAAATCGTACTGGAAATATTGTCCCGCTTATTCATATTCCTGTCAGGGATTCATGATTAAACTCGCCTTCAGTATTTTTTCAAACACATACGAAAGCATGAAAACAGCAAACACAATGCCATTCAACCAGGTCAGCAGAAGTACTCATGGAATTTTTCGGGCTTTCGCAGCTTTCTGCCTCACTGCAGGGGTTCTCCTGATCAATTCAGCTCCGGCAAGCGTCGACTCATCCCATGCTGCGGCCGATCTTGGAGAAGTCAATATAAGCGATGGATTTTCTGAGCTGGTTGAAGCGGTCAAGCCTACCGTCGTGAACATATCCGTAACTGGCAGCGTTAAAACCCCAAGGTCAGGCCCTTTCGGTGAGAACATGCCGTTCGATGATTTCTTCCGGCGTTTTTTCGAGGGGGTGCCCGAGATGGCGCCTGATCAGGATCAGGCCCCGAATGTCAGGAAAACAATGGCAGTGGGATCCGGCTTTATCGTGGATCCTGATGGACTGGTCGTCACCAATCATCATGTCATTGAAAATGCTGATTCCATCGAAGTGGTGCTGCACAATGGCATCCGAATTCCTGCAACTGTCAAGGGAACCGACGAAAGAACAGATCTGGCCCTGCTGGAAATCGAATCAGACAGCCCGCTTCCCTATGCCAAATTCGGCGATTCCGATGCCGCCAAGGTCGGCGACTGGGTTGTTGCGATTGGCAACCCTTTTGGCTTTGGAGGCACCACCACCAGCGGCATCATCTCTGCACGGGGTCGCGACATACAGCAGGGATCCTTGCTGGACTTTATCCAGATCGATGCTTCAATCAATCGCGGGAATTCAGGGGGACCGCTTTTCAATATCCGCGGGGAAGTGATTGGAGTCAATAACGCAATCTACTCTCCAACAGGGGGCAATGTCGGCATCGGCTTTGCAATTCCCTCATCCACGGCCCGGGAAATCATCGACCAGCTCAAGTCCAGCGGAATTGTCGAACGGGGTTTTCTAGGGGTTTTGGTTCAATCCCTTGATGAAGAACTAGCGGAAAGTTTTGGACTGGAAGCAACAGAAGGAGCTCTTGTTGCACAGGTCAATCCGGACAGCCCAGCGGAAAGGGCCGGCATACGGGTCGGAGACATCATTGTCAAGTTCGATGGCAAGCCCGTCGACAGTCCGCGCAGTCTGGCGCGCATAGTCTCTCTCACCAGTGAAAACAGCAAGGTTATCGTAACTCTGTGGAGAGACAATGCTGAAGTCAATGTGTTTGCCGATATCGGCAATCTACAGGCTTCAAATGATCAACCGGAAGCTCCGGCTGCTTCCGTCTCGATGGATAGAATTGATCCGTTTGGAATGTCTGTCCGGGTCATCACCAGTCAGGACAGGGAAAACTACAATCTGGAAGAAGATGCTGAAGGAGTGGTCATCATCGAAATCGGTCCGGACAGCATAGCCGCAGAAAATGGGCTAAGGCCTGGCTTCATCATCGAGCGGGTCGGCAATCAAGAGGTTCTGACCGTTCAGGACATCCGGAATCAGGTGGAGCAGCTCATCAAGGATGGCCGAAGCTCTGTTCTGATGCTGGTTCAGCGCTTTGACGGTGCATCTTTCATCACGCTGCCCCTGTCGTGATGCCAAGGCGCCTGTAGCGGATTGCCCGTCCATTCCGCTACAGGCAGACTTCTTCTTATAGTCCTTCGACCAGAATCAAGTCCCCATCAGCAGCAGCATACACTTCCGGAATTTGGTGGAGGGCAATTGCTTGATTGCTTGAGTATTCGATATGCCTTTGAAATAGTCTACCCAGAGGCTGGAGTCGACCAGAATCATTCTGAGTTCTCATATCATCGAGATTTCCGACCCATTACAAGGCGTGAGCGGTAATGCTTTATGCATTCCTGCGCTTTCGCCTGTCGACGCAATTGCTTCAGAACGCCGATCCCGGGAGTTTCAGAAAATCCAGTTCCTGAGCAGTGGAAGTGCGCCCCAAAATCGGGTTTCGATGGGGGAATCGCCCGAACTTTTCGATCACTTCACGATGCTTTACTGCATACTCCAGAAAACCCTCGAACATTTCCCGCTCCGCTGGCCCTGCCATATCCACCAGTTTCCTGAACAGAATAACTGAACGTTCCTGATCCCTCAGATCTTCGCTATGCTCAAAAGGGAGATAGGCAAACACGCACTGCAGTGGGGTCATGAATTTCTCGAATCCTTGCGATACGAACTGTTCAGCCAATTCCCTTGCCATGGCATCATAAAAGAAACTTTGGGGAGTTCCCCTGAATATGTTTCGAGGAAACTGGTCAAGAGCCAGTATCGATGCCAGACAGCCATCCGGCTGATTTCTCCAGAAATTGTATTGACTGCCTGCGTGGATTAGATCAATAAGCGGCCGGAACAGATTGGCCATGTTCTGATCAACGGCAGAGCTCTTGCCCCACCATAGATCGGACATCTCCGAATTGATATCGAGCATGCTTTTCTGGTTTCCAAACCAAAACTCCAATATGGCTGAAGGTGTAAACATAATCCGTATTCATGATTTGCTGCAGTTGCCATACAATACTACTGAAATCAACGCAACACAACAACAAGCACTGGCAGTTCTAACTCGAAGATTGTAGATTCAATTGTATGTTTCCCCGTATTTTTCTGTTCCTGGTCGCACTGTTTGGCATCATGTGGTATCTGTCGTGGTACCGGCGAGCAAGCCCCAGGAAACGCAATCAATCGCTGCTAGCCATTCTCCTGTACGGGTTGGGAGCAGCATTGCTGCTGCTAGTAGTCACCGGCAAGGTTCATGCACTGTTTGCAATTTTTAGCGCACTGGTACCCTGGGTCAATCGAGCACTCGCTGCGCGATTGATTTGGCGGCAGTTCAGCGGCTTTCGAGCAAATGCAGGAACTTCATCGAACTCGGGACACCACCAGAACCGGGCAAATCCCGGTGTAATGACCCAACAGGAAGCCCTGGAAATTCTCGGCCTCAATTCTGGTGCAAGCAAAGAAGAGGTTATTGCTGCACACAAGAAACTGATGCAAAAGATTCACCCGGACAAGGGCGGGTCAAGTTTTCTGGCCAGCCAGATCAATCAGGCAAAAGATACCCTGCTCAATCACTGAAGGGATTTAACAACCATTCTCGGCATTGTGAAATACTGACTGAAGCAGGATAATTTCTCCACGGGAAACAGCAGGACAATTAAACGGATAACGACAAGAGTCCTGGACCTTTTGCGAACAAAGTGGAAGTTACGATGGAGGTATACGGTCGAAAATCAATCCAGCATTACTCTCTGGCCAATGCGTCAAACCACCTCAAGCCATCGATCTGGCAGTAGTATTCCGAATCGATAGTCGTAGGCCTTTTGAGAAATACAAATCCGGGGAATCACTCACCCTTGACAATGTTCGGACCCTTGAGCAATTGCAAAATCAAATTGGATGCAGGAATAACGATGGTTCTTGAGTTCGAAGTCATTGAAATAACTTTACCCCTATATTCCAGTTTTTGCTAAAATCCCGGAACAGTTAATTCAACTACAGTAAGTATTTTGTCTAAGCTGTTTACATTTATAGTCACTGCACTTACATTGGGTTCATGGCCAGCTGCTGTTGGATTTATTGGTCCCGAAACGAATCGTAACTGGGGCATTACCGACCAGGCAATCTCGGATGCAATCTCTCCCTACCTCCTGTCACGAAGCCTGCCCCAAAAGATCGTGATTCCAAACGGCATTGTGGATGAACCTCTGCAAGTCAACTATACATTCGATCAGAACCTGCAGAACCATGCCGAATCCTTGCTCGGGAAATACAATCCCGATTACGGAGTATTTGTAGCCATTGATCCCGACAATGGCCATGTTCTGACCATGGCTGAATCCCGCCGGGATGGTCTTGACGGGGAAGTGTTTTCTGTCAAGAACACCTTTCCCGGTGCCTCAATATACAAGATTGTTACAGCAGTAGCTGCCGTCAATGAGGGCATTGCTTCGGAATCCACCATCATCCCGTTCAACGGCAAGGGCACGTCATTTTACAAAAAGCACGTATTCAATCACAAGGATGGAGAATGGACCCGCAAATACACATTGAATGAATCATTTGCCAAGTCCGTGAATTCCGTATTTGGACGCCTGGGTGCTGTGCACCTTGAACCCGATGTCATGCTTCAGTATGTGCACAAGCTCGGCTTCAACCGACGATTCGCTTCTGATTTTGCATTTGAGGGCGGGAGAGTCAACATAGATCCAGAAGACGCATGGCAGTTTGCGGAACTGGCTTCGGGCTATACAAGGAAAAACACCCTCTCGCCAATCCATGGTGCAGTACTGGGTGCACTGGCGGTCAACGATGGTCATCTTCTGACTCCGTCCATTGTCAAATCATTGACGGATTCAAGCGGCATTCCGATTTACACCAACGAAAAGCCAAACAGAACCGCAGTCATTCATGCAGATACTGCCAGGCAACTCAAATCGATGATGGAATCCACCATTCGGATCGGATCGGCGAAACGCTCCTTTGGCAGGCTGAAGGGAGAGAGTTACAAGGGCTTGACCGTGGGCGGCAAAACTGGCTCCCTGACCGGCACTGAACCGAAAGGCAGGTATGACTGGTTTGTGGGCTTTGCCGACAACGGAGAACGTAAAATTGCCTATGCCATGTTGTGCATCAACAAGGAAAAATGGTATGTCAAGTCTGCCCGATTCGTTCGCGATATTCTGCATTACTACTACCAGTCGCCCGATAGCAAGGCCTAGCATTACCCATCTCAGGACCTTTCTTTGAAACAATACCTTGATGCTGTCCGGAAAACCCTGGAATCCGGAACCCGAAAAGCAAACAGAACCGGGGTGGATACCATCTCGACCTTCAACATCAACTATGAAATTGATCTGGCCCAGGGATTTCCATTACTGACCACCAAGGAAATCTCCTGGAAAAACATCGTCATCGAAAATTTGTGGTTCCTGTCTGGACAAACCAGCATTGACCTGCTTCGCAAGCACGGATGCAGGTTCTGGGATCCATGGGCTGACGAGGATGGCATGGTTCCAAGTGCATACGGAAATTTCTGGCGTCATTTTCCCTTGCCCGACCATCAGTTCAACGATCAAGTCGCCTATGTGATCGATCAGTTGACCAGCAACCCATCAAGCAGACGCATGGTCGTCTCTGCCTGGGCACCCGGCAATGCGCAAACTAGCGCATTGCCGCCGTGCCATGCCCTGTGGGTCCTGAATGTCCAGTACAATTCGAAGGGAAGCCCCAGCCTGTGCCTGCATCTCACCCAAAGAAGCTGCGATATCGCCTTGGGAGTTCCCTACAACATTGCGGGATACTCGCTACTGCTTGAATTGTTTTCCCGGTTTTCCAGCATTCCAGCTGGACGCTTCGGCCACACCCTGATTGATGCACACATCTACACCTCCAAGGAAGATGGCAGCATGGCCGAATACGATCATGTATCCGGGCTCAAAAGGCAGCTATTGCGTAAACCCCGATCACTTCCGCAGCTCCATATCGACCCATCGATCCGTTCCCTGTCCGACATTGAGCCTCTACTTGAACTCGATACGGAAGAGATCATGTCGAAGTTTGTACTGGAAGGGTATGATCCGCATCCAGCGATCAACTTCAAGGTTGCCGTCTAGAAATGCCTCCCGGAAAAGGGACTCCTCTCCGTGGCGCAATCGTTGCGATGACTCACGACCGGGTGATTGGCCTTGATAACGGCATACCCTGGCATTACCCTGAGGATCTGCGGCGCTTCAAGCAGCGCACAATCAACAGCATCATAGTAATGGGCAGGATCACCTGGGAGTCAATAGGCAGACAACCGCTGGTCAATCGAAGAAATATCGTGATCAGCCGGCACCGTATAGAAAATGCCGAATGGTACCCTGATCCCGACTCAGCTCTGACCCAGTGTGAATCTGAAGATACCTGGATTATTGGAGGTGCACAAATCTACCAGGCAACCATGGATTGGATCACGTTGCTGGACATTACGCTTGTTCCGAATCGTATCGAATCCGACCAAGCGGTTTGCTTTCCGGAAATTGACGAAAAACTCTGGCAGCTGCAGTCAGAAACCATGCTTGAACACTCGCAGCTTGAAAATCGAATTTACAGCAAGATAACGAGGTGATGGCTGGGCGCTTCAGGATTGCCTTCATAGCTTTTTGGCCGTCATGATTGCGCGAATTGGAGCAGGAAAGCCTTCTATGGTCTTCTCGGGATTTCCGGCATCCAGAAAATCAGCCAGAGATTCAAAAGTCATCCATTCCGTGCTTCGCTGCTCGTCAACCGTTGTCCGCGAGATATCAATCACCTGGATATCTCCAAAGCCACTCTCTCCCAGCCACCCGCTCAATATCCTTTGGGAGGGAATCAAGTCAATATTCGGCATTTTTGCATAAGGACCTTGCGGATACAGGATAAATCCTTCATCATCGTTGATCATGATCAACGTCTCGAGAATGAGTTCACCCCCTTTGCGTAACGCTTGCCCCAGTTCAAGAAGATGCCGGGCCGGGTCTCGACGGTGATACAGAACACCCATTGAAAAAACACTGTCAAACTCAACGCCTCTCTCTCGCATTTTCACCGCTGGAAATTCGTCCGAACACAGAGGAAAAAACGCAATCGGCAATCCCGGTGCATAGTTCAAAATCGCATGAAACTGGGCGAGAAACAGCTGTGAAGGGTCAATGCCCAATACAAATCGGGCATCCTCGCCCAAAGCCCTGAACATGTAGTAGCCATTTCCACAACCGACATCCAGCACTAGCCGATTCGCTAGAGGAGTTATTTTTCCCTGAAGTCGTGACCACTTGAGGTTCGAGCGCCATTCGGCATCGACCCTAACCCCAAAAACATCAAAGGGTCCCTTGCGCCATGGGTGGAGCGCCTTGAGAACATCCCGAATGACCTGTTGCTGCTGCTTCGAGAGCTGCTCATTACAGCCGATCGTCACTGTGTCAGAGTCTAAATTTGCAAAGCTGGCGTCAATTTCAGGCAATGAATACAGCAACCCCCTCCACGTGTTCAAGAGTCCATGCCTGCGATCTTTCCATGCTTTTTCCGTTGCTTTCTGTAAATCACCGGCAATCGACTGGAGTGGAGACTCAGCCAATCTGGCTGCCAGATCGCGAGGATTCAGCATCAGGGTTTGCTATCCGCCTTGATGGCAAGAAACGAGACAAAATTCAACCCCTGAAACCATTGATGGACGGATTCAAACCCGGCATTCAAAAGCCTCTTCCGGTGACACTCGACGGTGTCTATCTGCATGACCCGCTCAAGTGCCGTGCGTTTTTGACTAATCTCGAGCTTGCTGTATCCATGCGACCGCTTGAATTCATCATGCAGGAGATTCATGACTCCATTCTGGTCCGAGTCATCCAACACCACCTTTTCCGACAAAATCAGCACCCCGCCCGCAAGCAGGCCATCATGAATTTTCTGAATCAGTTGATTGCGCCCAGCTGGATCAACAAACTGCAATGTCAAATTCATCACCACGATGCTGGCATTGCTTACTGGAACTGACTGGACATTATCGTTAATCAGGGTATAGCCTGTTTGGGGAATCCGGCTCTCGAGATGCTTTTGACAGCCGTTCAGCATATCCTGTGAATTATCGACACAAACATAATGGACTCCCGTGCAATCAATCCGGGAATGCATCATGAGTGCTGACTGTCCGAGCGAACACCCGAGATCATAAACATTGCTGTTTGGCTTGGCCCATATTCCCGCAATGCAGCCTATCATGAATACCAGAACTTCATAGCCAGGTACTGAACGCCGAACCATATCCGGAAAAACCCGGGCAACCTCGGGACCAAACGCAAAGTCCTTTAACAAGGCCAGCTTCGATGCATAAATCTCATCCGACTCGTTCATGCTCCAGGGATTTCGCTTGAGATTCAGACAGTGCCGGTACTGCAAGCCGAACCGGCCTTCATTCAAGCCTGCTCAAGTTCGATTAATGTTCCAATGCCGTCTTTCGGGTGCAAAAAAGCAACTGGCTTGCCATGGGCGCCAATTCTGGGCTTTCCATCTCCGAGCACCCTGAGACCCTGTCCGGACAAACGCTGTACGGCGGCCTCTATATCCGTGACTTCATAGCAGACATGATGCATGCCCCCGTCAGGATTGTTTTCCAGAAAACGCTGGATCGGGGAATTTTCACCAAGTGGATGAAGCAACTCGATCTTGGTGTTGGGCAGGTTGACAAAAACCGTCGTTACTCCATGTTCCTCAAGATCAACAGGGGATGATACTTCGGCACCAAAAGCCTCTCGATACAAGTGACTGGCCGAATTGAGGTCTGGAACAACAATGGCTACATGATTAAGATTTCCGATCATGGGATTGAGTTTTACAAACTTACGATGATAACTCGAAAAAGCGCTTGACCAGCTTCCGTGCTAGCGTGATGTGACTGCTTGAGGGTTCAGTTTCTTCACTGGCCAAATCCGCATGCAGCAAGGACAAGCGCTGATTCCTGTCGAACTGATCGAGGATCATCTCGCGTGCCTCCATGCGGATCCAGTCATGCAACTGCCTCTCTCGGTTTTCCCAAAATGCGCCAGTTTGTTCAGTCTGCTTGCGAAACTGCAGTATTACTTTCCATAATTCGTTGATGCCTTCGCCCTGAAGAGCGGAGGTCTTGAGGACATGGGGTTTCCATCCTCGGTGCCGGGGCCGCATGTACTCGAGCGCATGGCGCACATCGACCTCCGATAAGACTGCCCGTTTTTGCAAGTCGCCATCAGCCTTGTTAACGACGACGATATCAGCAAGCTCCATCACACCCCTCTTGATTCCCTGTAGATCATCCCCTCCCCCGGGCAACAGCATCAAAATCGAAAGGTCGGTCATTTGACTGACCATGGCCTCAGCCTGGCCAACTCCAACAGTCTCGACGAAAATCATGTCATATCCTGCTGCCTCAAGCACCAGAATGGATTCCCGGGTACGCCTCGAAACACCACCCAGAGACTTTCCAGCAGAACTGGGCCGAATATAAGCTGATTGATCCAGCGACAAGGTCTGCATTCTTGTCTTGTCACCCAGAATTGCTCCGCCTGATATCATTGAGCTTGGATCAACTGCCAATACCGCAAGCTTGCTGCCGGCCTCAATAACCTGACGTCCAAGAGTCTCGATCATTGTTGATTTGCCAACACCCGGAATACCGGTAATCCCAATTCTCAGGGAATTGCCCCTCTGATCAGTTAGATTTTCAAGAATCCGTTCGGTTTCCTGCCGGTCTTCAGGGCGGGTCGACTCGACAAGCGTGAGCAGTTTGGCTAGCACCTTGCGATCCCCGGAGCGTAATGCGTCGATATTCACCATATAGGGATTCAGATTCGAGTTTCGCCAACACCTTGTTCAAATTCTAGAATCGGTTGATCCACTTCAAGTTTATCGCCGGGCTCCGCAAAGATTCCTGCAACAACGCAAGATTGCTCAGCTTGCAACGAGTTCTCCATCTTCATGGCCTCGATCACCGCAAGTTCCTCGCCCGGCTTGATCTTTTGTCCGACTTCGACCGATAGTGAAACGAGAAGTCCCGGCATCGGCGAGAGCAGATAACGGGAATGATCAGGAGGCGCCTTGACTGGCATCAGTCGATTAAGCCGGGCAGTTTCAGGACGGCAAACCATTACTCGCCCGACATAGGAGTCACAGACAATGTCATACCGGAAGTCCGATTTTTCGATCTGGAAACTGATGTCCTTATCACCCACCCTGCCTGCGTATACGGGGTCTGCAATCGTCCAGTCATCGACCACTTTGTAAACGCCCTCTTCAAACTCGACGGTAATCCCGTTATCATCTTCATCATGCTGAATCCGGGTCAGGTACTCGATGCCTTCCATGATCACCACCCAGCTTAAATTGACATGTCGGCCATACCCCTCGATTTGTCCGGATATGGTACCCGCCCGAATATGGTGCCGGTGATGAATGGCTGAAATGGCGCTCATGACATGAGGATGCAATGTCGCGTCAATCGGCTCCATGCTGAAGTTATTTGGGTACTTCTTCTCAATGAAGGAGGTATTGAATTTCCCCGAGCGAAAATCAGGCTTGTTCAGGATTGAGGACAGAAATGCGATATTGGTGTCAACACCACGAATGTAATATCGATTGAGGGAATCATTCATGGCCTGCATCGCCTGTTCCCGGCTTTCGCCCCACGTAATCAGCTTGGCGATCATCGGGTCGTAGAACATGGAAATTTCTGAACCCTCCTCAATGCCGGTGTCCAGTCTCACGTGCTGCGAGGTCGGCGGCGCCCGATATTTTCGGATGCGGCCCGTCGAGGGCAAAAATCCCCGACTCGGATTCTCGGCATAAATTCGGGCTTCCATTGACCATCCATTGATACCGACATCTTTCTGCTGGATAGTGAGGTGCTCGCCATCTGCAATCCGGATCATCCACTCTACCAGATCAACGCCGGTGATCATTTCCGTGATTGGGTGCTCAACCTGCAGGCGTGTATTCATCTCGAGAAAATAGAAATTTTTCCTCTCGTCAACCACCATCTCAACCGTTCCCGCCGATTGATAATTGACAGCCTTGGCCAGAGCAACAGCCTGCTCCATCATTTTGCTTCGGGTCTCATCGTTCAAGAATACGGAAGGCGCTTCCTCCACGACTTTCTGGTAGCGGCGCTGAATGGAGCATTCCCTTTCATTCAGTGCTATGGCATGTCCATGCCCGTCGGCCAGCACCTGGATTTCGATATGCCGGGGATTGCTGATGAACTTCTCAATGAAAATCCGCCCGTCTCCGAAACTTGACTGGGCTTCGCTGGTTGCCCGTTCAAAACCCTCGCGGCATTCGGCTTTATCATGGGCAATGCGCATGCCCTTGCCACCGCCTCCTGCTGAGGCCTTGATGATGACTGGATATCCGATCTCATCGGCAATTTCAACTGCTCGATCAGCATCTGGAACAACCCCGTCAAATCCGGGAATGGTATTAACCCCGGCTTCTGCTGCCAGTTTCTTTGAAGTGATTTTGTCTCCCATGGCACGAATTGCGCATGCCTTGGGACCAATGAACGCAATACCCGCTGCCTGCAGCTTCTCTGCAAACTCCGCATTTTCGGAAAGGAAGCCATAGCCGGGATGAATCGCCTCGGCACCGCTGTCCTGACAGGCTGCAATGATGCGATCACCATTCAGATAGCTTTCCGCTGCCGGCGGTTTCCCGATACAGATTGCCTCGTCAGCCTCGCGTACATGCCGGATATCCCGGTCCGCTTCCGAATACACTGCAACAGTAGCGATGCCCATGCGTTTGGCTGACGCGATGATGCGACAGGCAATCTCTCCCCTGTTTGCAATCAGAATTTTCTTGAACAACTTACTTGTCTCGATCTGTTAAAGCGGAATATTGGCATGCTTCTTCCACGGGTTCTTGAGCGACTTGTCCTTGAGCATGGCCAGGGAGCGACAGACCCGCTTTCTGGTAGCATGAGGCAAGATGACGTCATCAATGAAACCCCGACGGCCAGCGACAAACGGATTGGCAAATTTTTGACGGTATTCAGCCTCTCTCAAGGCGATCTTCTCGGCATCTTTGGATTCTTCCCGAAAAATAATCTCTACCGCACCCTTGGGTCCCATGACTGCGATCTCGGCACTTGGCCATGCCAGATTGACATCGCCTCTCAGATGCTTGGATGACATGACATCATAAGCGCCGCCATAGGCCTTGCGCGTGATCACGGTTACTTTGGGAACCGTGCATTCTGCATAGGCAAACAGCAGTTTCGCTCCATGGAGAATGATGCCGCCGTATTCCTGGCTCGTCCCGGGCATGAATCCGGGCACATCCACAAAGGTCACGATCGGAATATTGAACGCATCGCAGAATCGAACAAAACGGGCGCCCTTGACGGAAGCATTGATATCCAGACAGCCTGCCAGTACCAGTGGCTGATTGGCAACGATGCCAACCGTCGAACCCTCAATCCTGGCAAACCCGGTGACAATGTTTTTGGCATAGTTAGGCTGGAGCTCCAGAAAGTCTTCCTCATCCACCACCTTGTAGATCAATTCCTTGATGTCATAGGGGTGGTTGGGATTGTCCGGAACCAGAGTATCCAGGGACATCTCGATTCGTTCAGGAATATCCGACGTCTCTCTTATGGGTGGCGGAGACTGATTGTTCAGAGGCAGAAAGTTGAACAATCGACGGGTCATCATCAAGGTATGGATATCATTGTCGAAGGAAAGATCAGCAACCCCGGAGCGTGTGGTATGGGTGATTGCACCCCCAAGTTTCTCGGCGGATACTTCCTCGTGGGTAACCGTCTTGACCACATCCGGACCGGTCACAAACATGTAGGAAGTATCTTCAACCATGAGGATGAAATCCGTGATCGCCGGAGAATATACGGCACCGCCTGCACACGGACCCATAATCAGCGATAGTTGCGGTATCACGCCAGAGGCCATGACGTTTCGCTGAAAGACCTCTGCATATCCGCCAAGTGATGCCACGCCTTCCTGGATGCGGGCACCGCCCGAGTCATTGATGCCGATAATCGGTGCACCAACACTCACTGCCTTATCCATTATCTTGCAGATTTTTTCGGCATGAGATTCCGATAGAGACCCTCCAAATACGGTGAAATCCTGGCTGTATACGAAAACGATACGATTGTTGATTGTGCCGTAACCGGCAATGACGCCATCGCCCGGAATAGTTTTGCTTTCCATTCCGAAATCCGTGCATCGATGCTCGACAAAGATGTCCCATTCCTCGAAGCTGCCCTCATCAAGCAAAACGTCGATGCGCTCACGAGCTGTCAGTTTTCCTTTCTTGTGCTGTGCATCGATGCGGTCTTGACCTCCGCCAAGTTTTGCCAGATTTCGCTTGCGTTCGAGTTCGTCAATGATGTCCTGCATAGTCCTTCGCCGGGCCCGTTGCATATAGCATTATTTCACTCATTCAGTCTTTGTCAGCAAGCAAGTCTAACACCCTTTCAGCCGCTTCCGGGATATTCGTTCCCGGGCCAAAGATGGCGCCAACGCCTGAAGCGTACAAGGAGTCATAATCGCTCTCCGGAATCACTCCTCCGCAAATCACCTGAATATCCTGGCTGTCCTGCAGCTTGAGCTCTTCCATCACGGCGGGTACCAGGGTACTGTGTCCTGCAGCCTGGGAAGATATGCCGATCACATGTACGTCGTTTTCGATAGCCTGCCGGACCGCTTCATCCGGCGTCTGGAACAAGGGGCCGATATCCACATCAAAGCCAATGTCGGCAAATGCCGTCGCTATCGTTCTTGCCCCTCGGTCATGACCATCCTGCCCTAGCTTCACCACCAACATACGGGGTTGACGTCCTTCCCGATCGGCAAATTCTGCAACCCTTGAGCGCAATGCATGGAAGGCCTCATGGTCTTCAAGAGCGCGTGCATAGACCCCGCCCAGTGATTTTGGACTGGCATTGTAACGTCCATAAACGGATTCAAGCATGCTTGATATCTCTCCGAGGGTTGCTCTCGCATGCGCTGCTTCAATTGCTTTTTCCAGCAGGTTATCCTGTTCAGCTTCAGCGGATTTCCTCAAGCTGTCAAGAGCCCCCTGGACGGCCTCGCTATCGCGTGATGCCTTGATTTTCTGCAGACGCTCAATCTGGGATTTGCGTACCGCATGGTTGTCGATCACCCGGATGTCAACCTCCTGCTCCTGTTCGGGTTCATATTGATTAACTCCGACAATCACTTCTTCACCCTTGTCAATCCTGGCCTGCCGCATGACCGATGCTTCCTCGATTCTGAGTTTTGGCAATCCTGCCTCAACTGCAGTCGTCATGCCGCCCATCTCTTCTACTTCGCCAATCAACTTCTCCGCTTCATGAATCAATGAATGAGTCAGGCTCTCAATGTAATACGATCCTGCCAAAGGGTCGACCACACTGGTCATTCCGGTCTCATGCTTCAATATGAGCTGGGTATTGCGCGCGATGCGTGCCGAATGTTCGGTCGGCAATGCCAGAGCCTCGTCAAAGGAATTGGTATGCAAGGACTGAGTGCCTCCGAGAATTGCCGCCATGGCTTCGATGGTGGTGCGCACGATGTTGTTTTGCGGGTCCCTGCTGGTCAAGCTGACGCCGGATGTCTGACAATGTGTCCTCAGGATCAGGGACTTCTGGTTTTTTGGCGAAAAATGCTGCTGCATGAGCCTGGCCCACAAAGTTCGGGCCGCCCGCAGCTTGGCAATTTCCATGAAGAAGTTCATGCCAATCGCAAAGAAGAAGGATAGCCTCGGCGCAAATTGATCAATATCCAGACCGCCATCAATGGCTGCACGCACATACTCGATACCGTCAGCGAGCGTATAGGCCAGTTCCTGGACTGCCGTTGCGCCCGCTTCCTGCATGTGGTACCCGGAAATTGAAACCGGATTGAATTTGGGCATGTCTTTCGCGGTATAGGCAATGATGTCCGAGACAATTCTCATGGATGGGCGTGGCGGATAGATATAGGTATTTCGAACCATGAACTCCTTGAGAATATCGTTCTGAAGAGTGCCCGACAGCAATTTGCGCTGTACACCCTGCTCTTCGGCTGCCACGATATACATGGCCATCACGGGCAGCGCCGCACCATTCATGGTCATTGATACGGACATTTTATCGAGCGGGATTCCATCGAACAGGATCTTCATATCTTCAACCGAATCAATTGCGACACCGGCCTTTCCAACATCGCCGGTTACCCTGGAATGATCGGAGTCGTAGCCACGGTGGGTTGCCAGATCAAACGCTACCGACAATCCGGTCTGCCCGGCAGCAAGATTGCTGCGGAAAAAGGCATTGGACTCTTCGGCTGTGGAAAATCCGGCGTATTGACGGATTGTCCAGGGTCTTCCGGTATACATGGTTGCCTTGGGACCACGGGTAAAGGGCGGAAATCCCGGCATGCTGTGCAGGTGATCGATCTGCTCCAGGTCCTCGGCAGAATAGACGGGCTTGACCAAGATTCCTTCGGGCGTCAGCCATTCAATCTGTTTTGTATCCTTGGCCTTGATTTCGGTGGCGGCAAGGTCTTCCCACTCTTTTACTGCTTTCGCTGGATTTTTGTTCTTGTCTTTGCTCATGACTCATTACTCATGCCTCGGCACCCGTGCCACGAAAATCCCGGACAAATTTCGGCAGGCAGTAAAGTGGATTTCATCAAAAGGCGCCATATGCGGTTTTTCATAAAATAAATGCGGCTGCTTGCAGCTTATCCATGCCATGAACTACCACGCAACGACTTTTTCAAGCCAGACTGAATAACCGGTCGACACAGGGCAGCATACTGCATGAACCCATCCATTCACAACATGTGCAACGCATTTCCAGAAAGCATGTTCAGCATCTCGACAACAGGTCAGAGTTCCTCGGCACGAATGCCAAGCAGGCTGCGTTCCTCTCCGCCAAATACCATGCCAATCAGGTGGATCGGTTCCTCAAGGTCCCGTACTTCTCTGCATAGCCTTTTTCCCGTGTCTGGGCAATGGCACTATCGAGATCTTCCCCAACACCGGACTCGTCATCCGCCATCTTGAATTCAAGGACGAAAACCTGCCCCCCATGCAGCAGCACCATGTCCGATCGGCCATGGCTCGTGGCTTCTTCCGCCCGAAGGTCAATCCGGGTTGCAGTACTCATTATCTGCCTATATTAGCATAGTGGCATGGTGGTTGCGGATTAAGGCTAGGCGTGATTGGTCAGAAACAGTTTCCCGATTGAACCATCCTGCTGAATGAAGCCGGCAATCAGGAAAAATCAACATCTCTACCGAACAGTTGTTCCCACGCTTGAGTTCCGGGTCTTTCTTCATCGCCTGCGCCTACCCTTTTTCCTGCCCGACATCAGCGGCTGACACATCTTCTCATACAATCCGAACAGGTGTTCCACCCTCTCCCACTCCGAACCGAATCCTGAACGCTTGTAGAGGCGGTCAACCGCACGGTCCAGCATCTGATGGACCTGTCGGAGATTCGGAGGCATCGAGTCAGGATCGTATAAATTAGCCAGAGTTGCATTCGGATGAGAAGCCCGTGCATCAAGCACTGCCTGGGCAAGCGGCTCCAGCCTGGACAGATCCGAGCCTTCAGGAGGCAGAGGAAAAGTATTGTAGACAAGGCCAATGGAGTAACGGTAGCGGCTTTCCAGCCTCCCGCCTATGTGGCGCAGCCATGCCATGTGCATTGATGATGTAAGCAATGCGAAGTCGGCTAATGACGCAGCAGTAAGCACAAGTGTTGAATCGCTAGGAACTGAAGGAGGATTCACCCAGCCAATCGGAGCATACTCCCGTTTCTCTGAGCTCACCCGAGGTATCAATAGAAAGGACTCGGTAGGAATGACATTGACGTGATAGAGCGTTGGCGTCTCGGCAAGCTTGCGGGTTGGCGCACTCTTGCTGGACTTTCTGTAGTCGCGCACGGCGCGTATCCTTTCCCGCACTTTCGGTAACTCAGCCAGTATATTCGGAGGTACATCATGCAAAGCAAGAATCCAGCGCTTCCCGCCCTGCAGATATTCCCGTGCTCCAATGAATGGACGGAAAAGCGATTCCGACCCGGGCTCTGCCTCAAGAAATGCAGCACGTTCCTGCTTGTCGAAAATATAATGACTGCCGTCGATTGGCTTGGAACCGATAATCAAGCGTTCCATGCTATTGATTGGGTGACCTTCTTCCTTGATCACAAGGTGAGTATCAGTGAGACCGCCAGCGTCGATCAGGTATGGCGATAAAGCTTTGTGACCGCTTCCTTCAGGCTCGCCGTTGATATCGGGATAGCTGAAAAGGCGTTTTTCAGGACGTGCTCGTTCCTTTCGGTCTAGCCCAAGAATTACGACATGCACATGCGCTTTGCCTCTCGCATCCGATCCCCAGGCGAAGGTTCGGTGTGCAAATGCGATTTCCAGACCATATCGATCGAACAGGACCGGCCAAAGCTGGGCGACCTGCTCCCCCTGTGTAATCGAATTGGTTGCTACAAAACCGATCCGGGCATTGCTGTTTCGAACATAGTCTCCCGCCTTGATGAACCATGCGGCAACATAATCTAAAGTCCCGACGCTCCGGCCGAGCGCCGCAATGCGGTGCACCTGTTCTCTCTGCTCAGTCGTCTGTAATTTTGCGCCGATGAAGGGTGGATTGCCGAACACGAAGGAGCAATCCCTGGAGGGCAGCAGACTCTCCCAATCAGATTCCAGTGCATCCGCATGGATGATGTGCGGTGACTTCTTTAAGGGGATACGTACATAAACTTGCCCAAATTCCTGGCTCAGCTGATTGTTCATGATGTGATCCATCATCCATAGTGCTGTCTCGGCAATGCGGCCTGGAAACTCCCCGATTTCAATTCCTTAGAACTGATCAACATCAATTACCGATAGCTCGCTCGCAGCCAGATCGACATTTTTGCGGGGATATATTTCTTTCAGGACCTCAATTTCCAGTTTGCGTAATTCCCGGTAGGCAATAATCAGGAAGTTGCCGCAACCACAGGCCGGATCGAAGAATGTCAGAATTCCAAGTTTCGCCTGAAACTTGCGAAGTGCCGCGAGGCGCCCGTGGTCACGACGCACCTTCAACCGCTCGAACTCTCCGTGCAGATCATCCATGAACAGGGGTTCAATCACCTTGAGGATGTTTTTTTCAGTGGTGTAGTGTGCACCCTGGGCACGACGTTCCTCAGGGATCATTACCGACTGGAACAACGCGCCGAAGATAGCAGGCGAGATATTCGACCAGTTGAAGTTGCAGGCATCCAGCAGTTTCTCGCGCATTCCAGCGTCAAAGGCCGGGATACGAACCAATCCGTCGAAAAGATCACCGTTCACATAGGGGAAGCGCTGCAAGTCCTCATCGCGAGTTGACAGGCGATCGCCGTCCGGCGCATTCAGTACCTGAAACAACTCGGCCAGCTTTGACCCCGTATCCGACCCGTCCTGACTGGTACGCGCTTCAATAAAGTCCAGAAAAGCATCCCGCTCGAATATGCCAGTGTCATCGGCAAACAGGCAGAACACCATCCGCACCAGAAAGACCTCTAGATCATGTCCGCGATAACCGCACTCGAATAATGCATCATGTAGCCTTCCCACCAGTTCAGCAGCTTCAATATTGACAGGATCCTGGTCGCGGAATATACGGCGTTGCACACCTGCAATAAAGCCGAACTTCTCGACATGATTTGGGAGTTCACGAAGCGCAAAGGAGGTTTTACTACGCTCGCTTAGATCGTGCAGCTCAAATGTCTGGAAGTCGCTGACAAGTATGTAGCGAGGTCGTTCGTTCTCAGGCAGAGCATCAAAGTACTCTCCGGCTTGTCCATATGCCTTCTCGAGATCGCGCCCTGCACTCTTCTGTTCGACGATCAATTCTCCAGGCCAGAATAAATCGATATAGCCAGAGCGGTCGTCAATTTTGACGACATGCTGTTCGTAACGCGCTACCGACCGCCGCTGGATGCCGAAAACATGGAAGAAATCATTGTAAAAACTCTGCGTCTCTCCCTTCTCATAGGATGCATCTTGCCAATCCTTGGCAAAAGCAGCAGCACGTGCTCGGATTTCGTTCCAGGACAGGCGCATTAGGTGGTCCTAGCAGGTAAACCATTGTTCTTTTTGGACATCCGGTAGGACAGAAAGAACTCCTGTATTTTATTAACCATTCTGCACATATGGTTGATCGTGCCGGCATGTCGCAAGTTTTTACTTCCTATGAGCTCATTCATATATCGATGATGATATTTCGCACTAATCCTGAGGCAAGCACCCTTTTGTTCAGGCTTGATCATCGACAAAATAGACTATATCTGTTCATCAAGCCTCAATCCTGGCATATACTTGATTTCAGCCTTGTTCGGTCCATCCATGCAAACTGGGATAGTAAGCTGGGCAGTAGCTGTAATTTTCAGTGAAGTTCTCAATTTCTCAACCCAACCTTGTTACAACGGCACTGTTCAACGTTATACCATCAAAGCTATGTGGAGTTGCAAATGGTCACCTACGGATATGAACCCCAAAGGATATCTGGGTAAAACTCCTGCAACCAAACCGGGGAAATACTCAATGCATGATGTGATAACTGTCAGCACTTCCACCAAGAAGTTGCCCCGCATACAAACACTGACCTACATTGGCTGAGATATTGCGTTATCATCTTGTCAATGTCATTACGCATGTTTATCGCGTTCAAGATAATGTCTGAGCGCATCGGTAGCGACAGTGTTGAGATTGATTCCTTCACGTCTGGCATGTTGCATTGCACGGCAATGTAGTTCGCGTCCAGGAAGCACGTTGAAACTTCCTTTCAGCGGTATACCGGGATTGCGGTTTTCGTTCCTACAAAGTTCCAGGTAATTGTCTACAGACTGCTGAAACGCAGACTCAGGCTCTTCACATCATCGCCTTCATAGGCTACCAAGTCACGGATGAATTCAAGTCGCCCGTGCAACGCCTCATCCTCATCACTATATTCTACCGAAACAAAGCAGTCCTTGTATTCCAACATTGTGCTCATATCTCATCTATCAATATCCGAAATACATCCGTAATGACGTATCTCCTGACAATATTGCCGGTAGGCTTATGCAAAATAATTTTGGGTGCGGCGGCATGAATAAAGCGATACCGTGAACCAACTGTCTTGCCGGACTTTGCTTCACTTTAACCTGCTCCTTCCAGCAGCAAGAACAGCCCATTCCAAGTGAAATCTTTTTGCTTGCTCTTGAATCGCGTTTTCAGCTTGTCTAACCGACCCATATCACTTTTATCCCTTTTCAAATTACAGCATTGCCACAAATAATTGCAACTGTATATAGTTGCAATTTTGCAATCCACATCAAACAGAAAATAATTAAGGGGCGAGCAGAAGGCGGCGTTTCAATTGGGGTTTGCAGCGTAAATAGGAACTCATTGAACTGTGTTCGGGTCAGTATACTGCGGACATGATTGATAAGGCCTGGCTGGCTTTTCCATGTGTTATCTCTCCGTTGTTGCCAGCGGAACGATGTGCGATCGGAGAATTGTATGGTCTCGGGTAAGAAGAGGAATATCATGTATGATGCTTGTAGCAGCGATGATTTCATCCGCTGGATCTCCCCTGAAGTCAAGATTGGTAGAAGCCCTGGCGATTTCAAGATCAATGGGCCAGACGTGAAGTTGGGCTAGCACATGCTTGACATCGCGGTCATAAAGGTCTATGTCTATCCGCCTGAGTTGGACTAGCTTGGCAAGTTCCCATAACACAATGGCTGAAACCGACCACCTGTTGCTTGACAACAAGTTCCTTTCTGCCGGGCGCAGGTCGTCTTTTACGGCAAAAATCAGTACATGGGTATCAAGATTCAGCATCCCAGTCTATATCTGTTGATAGGGTGTTGCCCTCGATTTTCACCTTATGGCACAAGCTGCCAATCAATTCACTATGCTGACGGCCGTAAGGTAGCAGTCGGGCCACGGGCTTGCCATGTTTGGTGACTACCAAGCCATCCTGATCGAGACTGTCTAGCAATGCCAAACATTGTTCCTTGAACTTGGCTGCGCCGATTGTTTTCATTGCTATGCTCTATAAATATTTGGACATATTATATGACTGGTCAAAATAAATGTCTATATTTAAGATCACCATCCTAATCCGATAACCGAAAACATAAAAACACGTCCAGCGACTTGATTGTCGGAGTTTTCGAAAGGCATCAAGCTTCCCCCAACAGCTGATTTCAATGTAGAGCGCCTACTTGTGGCCTATGAAGACTTGTGCTCATGCAGGGTAATCTGTTGAAGAATCGTGAACAGGATGACCGGCTAATTTTCAAGTGCAAAACCAAGGCAAATCGCAAGCAATGGATTCAAGATCTAGTCATCCATGTAAACGAATCAAATTTCCAGTATAGCAGTCCGCTCACTATGTTAAAATCATGAAATAATAAATGCAAAAGTTCAGACAGAACGCCGCCCGCTGCCGACGGGCATTCAGACGTTCAGCCGTCTCCGGAGCAAGGGCTGCTACTATGTCGACAAGACATCCCTGATCCGCCGGATGATCGAGGAGGGCGATTTCTAGCTCCTCTCCCGACCTCGCCGCTTCGGCAAGAGCCTTCTGGTCAGCACGTTGAAGGAACTGTTCGAGGGAAACGAGCCGCTGTTTCGGGGTCTGGACATCCACCCGCACTGGGACTGGTCGATCAAGTATCCTGTAGTCCGCCTGAGTTTCGGCGGAAACGTCAGTACGCTTGAGGACCTAGAGGATAACGCATTAAGCCAGCTGAACAAAATCGAACAGGCATTCAATCTGAAGCCGCGTCCGGTAAAGTCCGCCTCGGAACGACTAAGACATATCCTGTACCAGCTGCATCGAGCGACCGGCCTCCAGGTGGCGGTGCTGTTCGACGAATACGATGGGCCCGTCCTGAACGTGCTGGACGATTCAGAGAGCAAGAGAAAACAGGAACAGGCTGCGCGACCTGTACAGCATACTGAAGGATGTGGAAGAGCACATCCGCTTCGTGTTCGTCACCGGCATCACGATGTTCTCGAAGACCAGCTTCTCCTCGGGGCTCAACAATCTCACGAACATCAGCCTGTACCCTCCGCTCGCGGCCATCTGCGGATACACGGACAATGACCTTGACACGGTATTTGCCCCGGTTGCCCCGGAACTGGAAGGTCTGGACCGGGACCGGATTCGCACATGGTACAACGGCTACAACTGGCTCGGCGATGAGAGGCTCTACAACAACCCGCTCGACATTCTCCATCTCTTCCATGGGCTCGAGTTTCAGGCCCACTGGTTCCAGTCCGGCGAGCCGGGCTACCTATACCGGCTGCTGACGGAGAAGAAGGTCAGCCCCATGCAGCTGGAGAACTGCGTGCTGGATGCAGACACCGTTTCGAAGTTCGAGATGGACACGTTCAGCAGCGAGGCCCTGCTGTTCCAGTCCGGGTATCTGACTATCAGGGAAAGGGAAGTACAGGAAGACTGTGTCCTGTGCCGTCTGGACTATCCGAACTTCGAGGTTCGGAGCAGTTTCAACAGGAGTCTGGCCGAGCACCTGACGGGGCGCGGGCGGGAAATGGCAGCGGCAGGAAAGACCCTCATCCAGTGTCTCTTCAGTAACAACTTCTCGAAGTTCAGGGAGAAGGCCAATGTCCTGCTTGACGGCATTCCATATCCATAGCATGACGACGATGGTCCCGGCCGCTACGAGTTCTGGTATACTGGCCTGCTGTACATGAACTTCAGTACTAAACAGGTGGATCTCCGGATGGAGGAGGCCTCCAGCAGAGTCCGGTCAGACATGGTGCTGATGCTTGAATTCAAGATGGCCGAGGACGATGCGGGCACGGAAGAGGGTCTCGACAGCGCCATTGCGCAGATTCGGAAAAAAGGCTACGCGGAGAAGTACAGGGGTCGCGGGGAACCGGTTCACCTGATCAGCATGGTATTCGGAAAGAAAGAGCGCAACCTGCTGGGAATCCGTTCCGAACCACTATGACGGTATCCGGCATTCCCTCCGGTAATGGGTGGTTTGCATTGCGGACTCAGGAATTGAGCCGGACCGCCGCCTGATGCCGGTCGGCATTCAATCCGACCGGCTTCGAAACGGTTGTGGATTCGGATAGTGCTTGATTTTGTTAAGGTGCGGATAGTTTCATTCCCAAGTAGAAAAATGCAGACATCAACGGGCTATTCCATGACAAGAAAGGCGATAATGCCTGTCAGGCACGTGATTTTGTCAGTTCATGACTTCACGAATACATCGGTCCAGGAATTTATGAAAGCCTGGGTCATTTTTTCCGGAAGCAACACAATGCCCCCATGGAGAGGAATAGCACTCATGCCGGCCTCCCTTTATGTGAATAACCTCTAGTTCGTTGTCTTCCGGCCTGAAATACAGGTCATCGCTGCATGAGATAATAATTGTCTTGGCCCTGATTGAGGCAAGTGCCTTCTCCAAATCCTTGTTGTAGAGATCATTATCGCTGATATCGCCTCGTTGCCAGGTATCCAGCTTGGATAGAAGATCATTGGCATCCCAGTTCAGATGATCCTGCTCCCAGTCCAGCAGCAATGCCTCCGCTGAATCAAAGCCCAGTGCCTCATACATCCGCTCACGATAGAATGCCTGTGAATAGGCCCATCCGGCATAAATCCTGCCAAACGCCTTGAGACCTGCTTCCGGCGGACTTTGATAATTTCCTGAATCATACCTGGCATCAGCCTTAAGCGCGGCCTTGACACCCTCCAGAAACACCCAGTTATGCACCGATGTTCTCGCGGATGCGCAATAGGGAACAATGGCCCTCACCAAATCCGGATACTGGGCAGCCCATTGATAGGATTGACAGCCAGCCATCGACCATCCCGCAACCAAGGCAATGCTCTGGACCTCCAAGTGCTCGGTCAGTAAAGCATGTTGCGCACCGATGTTGTCATACAGGGTCACCGCAGGAAAATGTGCCCCACCGAATGGACCGTCCGCATTACTGGGGGATGTTGAAATGCCGTTGCCGATCAGGTTGATGGAGATAATGAAATGCCGGGCAGGATCAACCGCTCTACCTTTCCCGAAATATCCTTCATTTCGTTGATGACTGCCGGTATAGAAAGTTGGCAATACCACCGCATTGTCGCGGTTCTGATTCAACTGCCCATAGGTCTTGTAGGCCAGCATCAAGCGAGGCAGGACAACCCCGCATTGAAGCTTGAAATCATTGATAACGTATTCCGAATGCATGCTTATGCCCTAACCTGCCACGCCAAAACCAGCTGTCCCGAAGCAAAACAGGAAGGCCTTTTCAGCGAACCACCGGCATGGGCTCGGTCTCTTGGGCAGGCTGTATTTCACTGTCAGAGTCATGAGCAAGCAAAAATTCGGAATCTAGCGCCGGCTTCCCGATACTTGCAGATTGATTTTCAAGAGCTGCCAGACCTTCCTTGTATAGGTTCAGCGCAGTTTCCGAATCGCCCATCTGTTCGTAAGCGTCAGCCATTTCGGAGAATGCCCCATCGCTGGCACCCAGCGCCATGACTTTTTCATACCATGATACAGAAGTCTTGAAATCTTCTTCATAGCGATACAGCCGGGCAAGTGCCAGTATAAGTTCAGGATTTTCTGGACGGGTTTTCATCAATTTCTGGACAAATTCGATCTGATAGGGAATAAATGGACTTTGTAGCTGACCATACAAGTTCACCAAATTGGCATCGTATTTCTTGTTGAGCGCCCGACGCAACATGGTCTCGGCATCCTTGCTTTCGCCCTGCTGTACCAGGTGCCTAATCCATGCTGAAAGAATTGCAGGATTGCGTTTCTGCCTGGCCGGCAAAGACTTCCAGTCGAGGGGGATTTCCGGAACATCGTCATCCAGGCCATCGGCAGTCAGCAGTCGACTCCAGGTTAATTGCTCACGCTTTTCGACTTCATCGGGGGATAGCACCTTCAATTTCCTGATGGTCGGCAATATTCCCTTCAAGGCCTGCCAGTCTCCAAGAGCCTGATAAACGTGAGCCAGCAGACGGAGCAAAGGCTTGTTTCTCGGATTTTGCATTTTCTGGGCTTCAAGCACCTGTCGTGCCTCGACATACTCCCCAGCATGGCAGTGAAAACGGGCTCGGGTAAGCTGAATCGATAAACGGTGCTCTGGCTGGCTTTGCAGAGCCTGATCAAGATACATGTTTCGTCGTCGCAGACTGCCCTGCTGCAGGGCCGCATAGGCCGCACCCAGATAGTGAATGAGCGGCATTCGGGAATTTTCGACTTTCTTCAGCAAACGCGTTTCGGCTTGATCCCAGCGCCCTTCGATGAGGCCCGTCAATCCCTGCATGCAGGCCTTGTGGGCAGCATCCTCGTCCATTTGCATCTTGATCTTTCCGAGCTTTTTCGGAGCTCGAATAATATTCGCGATCAGGTTCAGAGCCAGATACAGAACAATAAATGCAAGAAACAGCATCAGCATCAGCATCAGCAACGGCATGCGTATTTCATACGGTTCCCGGAACAAGACCACATAGCCGGGGTCTTCGATTGCCAGCAATCCAAGCCCGACAGAAGCGATCAGGACAACCAGGCAAAGAATAACCAGTTTCATAGTTATTGATCCGAAATCAACTTTCCATCAAGGCCTGCAAGGCAACGATTGACTCTGACAAATCACCAGGGGGGTCTGTTGGCAGATTCATGAGAATATCATCAAGCATGCCAGCCCACTCATTTGTGATATCTGAATTCGTATCGAAGTTCTCAAAAACCCAGTCCCTCAGGATATGCAGGCGTTCCGCAACAAGCACCGGCTGCTGACGAATCAGTGCAGATTCCGCAGACTCTATGAATAAATGAGTCCGCTCGTATATCAACTGCCGGATTTCTCCTGACATCAGCGGACGAACCGGCCGATTGTTTTTTTCAATCTGTATGAGATCGGTAATGCTGTCCAGGAATCGCGCTCCGGCATCGACCACTGGCTGAAAAGCTCCTTCCGATTGCTGAGCAGTGCCCGGACCTGCTGTTTCCGGGTTGCCTGCTTCGGAACCGATGCTGGACCCTGAAGCTGTCAAGTCACCGAGTATGGGAAGATAAGTCACACCATCATTCAAGATCCGCATCTGCTCCAGCAGCAACAGGGAATCAACCGGAGCAGCGCTTTTCAACATCTGGATATCCTGAGCCAGAAGTCTTCTGACTTGGGAGTAGTTCGAATTGCCCAGCGCGTCCAAACGGGCAAAGGCTATTTCAAGTGCATCCAGTGCAAGATGATTTTCTCCAGTGAAGCGAAGTCGATGATCGGCAACCAGCAAAAGGTGTTCAATTTCCTTCAAGGTCCAGCTTTCTACCCCTTCCTGAAAATAGGATCCGGTACGTGCTACTTGCTGGGAAAGTGATTCCAGTTCTTTCCGAAACGACTCGATTTGACCTGTCATCTCCTCCAATGGCTCTGCACTGAGTTGCCGTATAGAGTCTTCCTGGGCATTGATTTGCCTTCTCAGTTCCCCAAGTCTTTCCTGATTTGCGGCTTCCATTTCCGCTGCACTCAACCTGAGATTGGCAACATTCGTTTCAAGCGCTGATTGAATATCCTGAACGGATTCTGCACGCTGTTCAAGGAATTCAATCTGATCATGCTGCCTCATCCGCTCAAGTCTTGAATCAAATTGCGTGGTATAAACCGCATAGCCCGCAGCAAGCATCGAGACAACCGCCGCTACTAGCGCAATCGAAGGAAGAATGGATGTCGATGCCTGGCGGCTATTGATTTGGCCGCTACCAGCATTTGCTCTTTCAACCGAGTCCGGTGCAGGCAATTGTTGAGATTCCCGGGACGACACGGATGCAGTGGACGCGGATGATTTTTCAATATCCGCAGCCTTCTCCTGCGTACTCGTTTTGAATTCATCAGTCTTAGTTTTGCCAGCACTGGCTACCCTGGCGGCTGAAGCACCCGATTTCTTTGCCGCTGGCTGGGCATTGTCATCACTCGGGGTAGATGTGGCACCCGAGTTGGCAGATTCTTTTGCAGATCGAGCTGTCGTACCGCTCGATCTCTTTCGAGCGGGAGTTTTTCTTTTCTGGGTTGTGGGCTTTTTGCCACCCGTGCCGCGGCTCACAGTCATTTTGGAGTCTGAATAGTTGGAGGTATTGTCGGATTATGTGTCTTTAGCACGATACTTTGCCCGATTTTCCGATTCTACCAGACAATTTGCGGGCTTGGCGATCAAGCCCGGGCAAACTGCTTGAGGCTCTCGCAAACCGAGGCAGTTCCGGGAGAGCATACGCTCACATTGCAAATCTTATTTTGTTTGCAGTAATTGGCAATTCTTGCGCTAATCACAAGCGCACAAGTGGTCTCGATCAGATGCCTGTGACTGGCCCCGAGCAATTCAAGCAATGCATCGAGAATGTTATGGCTGGTAACGATCACGACGTCAAACCCTATCGATTTCCACACTTGAATCACTTCATCAAATGCTCGGTCGGTAACCTGTCTGCGATAACTCATTACAGGCAATACAGCTGCCCCCGATTTTTCGAGATCTTCGGTTAATTTTTCCCGGCCTTCCTGACCTCGAAATATCGCTATATGCTTGCCGGACAGCTCTACATGCTGCAGTGATTCAAGCAAGCCTTCCGATGTGAATTCATGCTCAGGTTCAATATCAACGCGAACCCCATAGCCTCTCAACACTTGACTGGTTACTGGCCCGACGCTGCAAACCAGAGCTGAAGAGGGCCAATCCAGACCTAGGCTGCGCATGCGCATGACTACCGCCCTTGCCGCTGCCACACTGACCATAATGATGATTCCGAATCTTTCCATGTCTCGCAAAGCCTGATCAAGGTCTCCATAGCTTTCGGGCGGTACGGTCTCAACCACCGGAAAGTGCAAGGTTTCTGCACCGAGCTGGCGAAGTTCCTTGACCAGTTCATCGCCTTGCGGGCTGGGTCTTGGCACCAGTACTCGAAGCCCAGATAGTTGACCGGAATCAGACATCGCTGAATCGCTTGAGAATCTTGTCGGCACCCTGATCAACCAGCTCTCCTGCTACCTCCTCGGCCAGTTGACCGCCCGACTGGTACGGACCGATACGATCGGACTTCAAGAGATTCGACCCGTCAAGTTCCCCCACCATTGCCCTTAACCGGAGCTTCGTCTCGTCCCGGTCAAACCACTGTTCGGCAAATACAGCCACTGGCGCATGACAGCCTCCGTTCAAAATTGCATTCACTTTGCGCTCTGCAGCAACAAGAAACGCACTATCCGGATTGTTGATGGGCGAGATTAAATCTCTGGTTTTTTCATCCTCGGCACGACATTCGATACCAACAACGCCCTGTCCCGCGGCCGGCAAGCAGATATCAGGGCTGATCGTCTGGCGGATGCGGTGTTCCATGTCCAGTCGCTTGAGTCCAGCCACTGCAAGAATAACTGCATCATATTGGCCACTATCGAGTTTTGACAATCGCGTATGGACATTCCCGCGCAGGTTGGAGAACTCAAGATGGGGATAGGCAGCCTTTAATTGCGAGACACGTCTTAAACTGCAAGTGCCGACAATACTGCCTTCTGGCATCTCCTCTAGTGAATCATGGTGATTCGACACATAGGCATCCCGGGGATCCTCTCTTGGACAGACCACCGGAATGGTCAAGCCATCCGGGAGATTGACAGTCACATCCTTCATGGAATGCACCGCTAAATCTGCCGCTCCTTCCAACAGTGCCATTTCCAGTTCCTTGAGAAATAAACCCTTGCCCCCAGCCTGATGGAGAGGAATATCCAGGGTTCGATCGCCTTCCGAAACGACCTTGTGCAACTCAACCACCAACCCTGGATATTGCTGCTGAAGGGACTCCTTGACATAATTTGCCTGCCAGAGTGCCAAAGCACTCTGGCGGGTGCAAATTCGGATCTTCTGCATGCTCAGTCACCGTCTCCGAAAGAGAACGGATTCAAACGACTGATGCTGCCACCAGAAATTGCTGCTTGCAACGACAATGAATACAGGCATCCAGAATGATCCATCAATTGCTTTTTGATACCTTGAGCCGTAACGGCTTGATCCCTTCCTCTTTCAGTATCCTGTCTGCATTTTGCATTTCTTCATAGACGGAGAACGGTCCCAGTCGAACTCGATAGAAATCACCTCTATCTTGAATTGTAACTTTCTGAATATTCGAAGTTAGTCCAGATAGGGCCAGGCGTGCTCGCAACTGTTCAGCATCCGTCTGGCGCTTGAATGAGGCAGCCTGAAGCATGAAGTGTTCTTCACTGGATGCAGCCGGTTCTGGCTGTGGCGTCGACGTCGCCGAGTCCGGATTGACAATTGCCAGTTCCGTACTCGAATTGTCTGCTTCGGCTTCGCCACTCTCTGGCTCCTGAACAGCGGTGATGGGCGGATTTGCTGCGATTTGACGATAATCTTCCGGTATCAGCACTTCAACTTCCGGCAAGACCGTATAAAAATCATAGATGTTCGGCTGCCCGCCCGAAACCGATTCTGCATCGGAAGCCTGTTCCTGATTACCAAGAACTTCGCTCTGCTTGGATTCATCCATCAACCCACGAATTCCCTTTCCAAAGTCTGACTTCGGAACCCCGACCTGCAACACCACCATTGTTAGTGCGCCGACACTGACTCCAATCGCAAATGTAATCAAGGTGTGGGGCATACGGCTGCCCGATGCCGAACGGCGCACTGGTTTTTTCTTTCTTCCTGCCATAATATCGACCGCTGAGTCACATGCTTGTTGGGGCAGAAACTCCGAGAATTCCGAGCCCGTTTGCAATCACCACTCGAACCGCATCAATCAAACCCAGTCTAGCGAGCCGCAATTCATCCTCGCTCGATAAGAAGGGGTGCTCATTGTAGTAAGCGTGAAACAGCTGGGCTAGATTTCGCAAATAATAGGCCACTTGGTGCGGAGTGCGGGTCTGTGCTGCATTAACTACCGTATCCGGGAATTGAGAAAGGGTTTTCAATAGCTCTGTTTCCTGTTTTTCAATCAGCAGGCGATAAGCAGGCTGTCGGTTATCCGGTGTTTCCATTCCCCGACCCTTGACCTGCTGGAAGACACTCGAGATCCGGGCATGTGCATATTGTATGTAAAAAACCGGATTTTCAGCACTTTCCGACTTGGCCAGATCAAGATCAAAGTCCATGTGTTGATCAGAGCGCCGGAGCACATAGAAAAACCGGGCTGCGTCATTTCCTACTTCCTCCCTTAACTCACGCAAGGAGACAAACTCTCCACCTCGGGTTGACATGGATACTTTCGCAGAACCCCGATACAGCACTGCAAACTGCACCATCAAGAACTCCAGTCGATCAGCGGGATTTCCCAAGGCCTGGAAAGATGCCTCTATACGTTTGGTATATCCATGATGATCAGCGCCAAATACATTGATGACCTGATCGTAGTTTCGCTCTGCCTTATTGTAGTGATAGGCGATATCGGAAGCGAAATAGGTTTTGCTGCCGTTCGCTCGAACCACCACTCGATCCTTGTCATCCTCGAAATCGGTTGAGCGAAACCAGGTGGCGCCATCTTTAACGTAAAGATAGCCGTTTTTTTCGAGGCGTTCCAGCGCCGCCTCAATATCGCCGTTGTGTACAAGCTGGCTTTCGTGAAACCATTGATCGAAAACCACCCCGAATTCCGCGAGATCCTGCTTGATATCCTGCACCATCGACTGACTCGCCATGTCAAACAGGATCTGGTAATCATCATCCAGACTGCTCTTGGCTCGGTTGATCAGTTCGTCAATGTTCTCTTCATCATCTTCTGGCAGATCCTGAAACAATGTTTCAGCATGCACGGCAAATCTCTTTTGATGTTCCTCAAGAAGGCGTTTCCCGATATTTCGGATATAGTCGCCCTGATATCCCCGGGCTGGAAATTCGCTTACGAGTCCGAGTTCTTCCAGATAGCGAATCCAGATACTCACGGTCAGGGTGTCCATCTGGCGACCAGCATCATTCACATAGTATTCCCTCTCAACATCATAGCCTGCATAGGACATGGTTCTGGCCAGAGCATCGCCATATGCCGCGCCTCGTCCATGACCCACATGCAGGGGCCCGGTTGGATTGCTTGAGACAAACTCTATCAGCACCTTTGGGCTATTCTCGATTCGGGATCTGCCGTAATCGGGGCCTGCTTCCCGGATTTCGTCGATCAGGTCAAGATAGGCTTCTGAATGCACGTAAAAGTTGATGAACCCGGGTCCGGCAATCTCGCAGCGTTCCAGAATTTCACAGCTGGGCATGGAATCAACAATACTTTGAGCACACTCTCTAGGTGAAACCTTCTGCTTCGAAGCCAGCTGCATTGCCAAGTTGGTGGTGAAATCACCATGGGGCCCACTGCGCGGCCTCTCTATGATGATGCTCTGTGGATCAGCGTTAAGAAACCTGCCCTGCTGTTGCAGACTTGCAAGGGCCTGCGAGACCAGTTCGAGAACTTTTTCTTTCATGAATATGGCCGAAGTACGCTGATCTTGAGCGAGTACAAATCAGTGATTGTACTCGGATGAAGCGATGGATTAGAGGCAGGACAGGAAGTTCTTCAGAATGTTTGACTTTTTTCCTGCTTTTATAAATGACAAGCCTTAATATGTCGGGTCATACATGAACTCCTCAATATGGCTTTCGATATTGTCAGGGCGGGGTAATTGAGAAATATCATTGTCCCAGGCATACGTCGCAACCGCTGTCGCTATGTTGAGCGAAACGCGCCTAATCTTTTCCACTCTGGGGTAGACGGAACTATGCTCAATATCCTCGTCAGTCAGGGATTCGGCAAGTACCTTGGCAGCGACCAGAAACATCTCGTCTGGAATGAGTCTGGCCTTGCAGACGATTGCGCCGAGACCAACACCCGGGAAAATATAGGCATTATTCCCCTGACCGGGCCTGATCAGCCTTCCATCATAATTGATGTCATCAAACGGGCTTCCGCTTGCAAAAACTGCCCGCCCATCAGTCCATTGATAGGCCTCCTCAGCCGTACATTCAGCGCGGCTGGTTGGATTTGACAATGCAAAAATACCCGGTTTCGACTTGATTGATGCCATTTTGCGAACCAGTTCCTGGGTAAAGGTTGCCGGCGTGCCGGTTGCCCCAATCAGTATGTCGGGGCGATGGATATCAATCGCTTCCAGTAGTTCACACTCTTCCACATCGTGTGCATAGCGCTGGATGTAATCCGGCAAGCTTGGCAACCCTTTGCGAATAAGCCCCTGCCGGTTGAAAAACCACAGTCTCTGGACAGCTTCAGCTTCATCAAGCCCACTTTCAATCAGAGCCTCGACAATCAGGTTGCCCATGCCGGTTGCCGCTGATCCAGCTCCCAGAAACAGGAATTTGAGATCTCGAAAATCCACCCCTGAAAAACGCGTTGAAGCATATATTCCGGCTAATACCACTGATGCTGTTCCCTGAATATCGTCGTTGAAGCACAGTGCCTTTTCGCGATAGGCATTCAAGTGAGTAAAGGCATTATCGGCCGTGAAGTCTTCAAATTGAATCAGCACACCGGGAAACGCGTCCTGGGCCGCCTCGATGAATTCATCCATCAGGCTGAAATATTCATCGCCCTGCAAGCGCGGCTGTCGCAATCCAAGATAGATCGGATCTTCGATCAGCTCTTCGTTGTTCGTGCCGACATCAAACATCACCGGCAAGGTCTGATCTGGGGAAATTCCGGCACAGGCGCAATACAAACCCAGCTTGCCGAGCGGGATGCCCATTCCATTGGCCCCAAGATCACCCAAGCCGAGAATTCGCCCGCCATCGGTAATCACGATAATTCGCACATCGCGGTTAGGCCAGTTGTCGAGAATCTTGCGGATTTTCCCCCGGTCACGGGCGGTAACGTAAAACCCTTTTTCAGTACGGAATATGCTGGCAAATTCACGGCACGCCTGCCCGACGGTCGGGGTATAGACGATTGGCAGCAATTCCTGAAAATTGTCCATGATCAATCTGAAGAACAGCCGCTCGTTGCGATCCTGCAACATGGACAGAAAAATGTACTTTTCAATGTCGCTTTCCTTGCGGCGCATGTTTGCAAGCACTCGCTGGATCTGGGTCTTCATGGTGCCGACAGCCGGAGGGAGGAGACCACGCAAACCATACTGGTCACGCTCCTGCTCAGTAAACGCGGTTGATTTGTTGTGTGCGGCGTTATGCAGTAATTCAACGCCCATTAGCCCATGCTTATTTTTGTCCATTGCTCCTCTCCAGAATGATGCTTGATTTTACCTTGTCCAAATAGGCATTCTTCATCGCATCTTCAAAATCTTGATTATTGTCGTATTGATAGCCAAACACCCGCTTCCACAAAGCATGAGGCTCCATGCAAAGATAAAAAAACACTCGCCCATGCCAGCTACTCAGTGCACCATATACAGCCCTGAACATTTCAATCTTGACATGCCCTGGGTAGGACAGTTTTCCTGCACACTCTTCAAGCGGCATTTGCAAAATCTTGCTGTTCAGGTTCCGTTTCCGGATGGTTTTCATGACTGATCGTGTGTAAGTCAGGGTTCCCAGTGAAACCATGGCGACTTGTCCTGCGTCAAAGCGTTGCACCAGAGTATGCGCAAGGTCTGTATAGTGCGACTCCCAGTCCGAGTAATGAACAATCGGATGAAAATGAAACCCTACCAGAGTCCCTTTTTTTGCTACTGCATGTGCAGCATCCAGGCGCTGGTTCAGGCTGGCTGTCAAGTGTTCCTCATGATCAATAATCACTTGTGTATTGAGCGACCAGGTGCAGATCACATTTTTAGGTACTGGATTATCCAGCAGCCATCCGATATTTCTGGATTTGGTTTTGAGTTCAAGCAGGACATTGGGATTCTGCTCGGCAAACTCACAAAGGGCTGCAAGCACCCCCTGATGGTTTCCCCACATCAACGAATCGGAAGACTGTCCCGTTCCAATGTGATAAAGCTGATCATCCTCTAGCCTCAGCTTTTGCAGCTTGGATGCAAAATCCGGGTCAAATGTGACCTGATCTCCGTGGTAAAACGATTGAATACTGCAATAACTGCAATCAAATCCACATTGTTGAACCGCATCAAGGGTCAGCAGATTGCAGCAACGGGTTTTTTCTGAAGCGACTGGACATCTGCCCAAACCCAATTCCCTTTTGCTTCGATTAACCAGTTTAGGCTTCACCGTCAATGGCTTGTCATTGATGGTGAATTCCCGATAAGACTTGGTTCTACTCTTTAGTTCTTCGTGGATAGTCTGGATTTCCGCTAGCACTCTTTTTTTATTTTGCCTTGGCTCCGGATGTAGAAGGATTTTTGGCCAATCGGCTGAAATGCAGGCTTCTTTCCATCTCAATCGATCCAGCGCCATATCGCTCACTTTACACAACTCCTGTTGTGTAAAGTGCATTTCGTGAGCCTTGCTGCGAACAAAGTCCTGTGCCTGATCGTTCAACAAATGAAACGATGAATGCTCGACAATCTTTTCAAATTTCGTCTGATAGTTAAAATCGGAGTGCATCAGTGCTTGGCGTTCTGATTGAGTCAGCAGATATAATCCACTTTATGGATAATGGCAAATCCTACATCGCTTACAGAGCCAAAAATGCCGTGAAATTGCAGAAAATCCAGGTTATTTTGACGGAAACTGGAATTAGTGTAGGTGCCATTTTGATTTTATCACTAATTTACCAAGGCAACGAATTTACCCGGAAAGAGCTGGGCATCCATCCTCTGTCGATCATAACCTGACCGACATTTTTTCGAAAACAAGTCCCTACATGAGTTAAGAATTGATTGATTCAGCAGTCTCCATAGATCAGATTGATCAATGCTTGCCACAAACGCAATGTATGCTTTGTGGTTACCCGCGCTGCTGGGAATATGCAGAGGCAATATATCACGGGAGCACAGAAATCAATCAGTGCCCACCTGGAAGCACCATGACAATCTCTGCTTTGGCAGAGTTGCTGAATCGTCCTGAAATTCCCCTCAATGAAGAGCACGGGGTTCATGATAAAAAACAAGTAGCCTTGATCCGTGAATCCGATTGTATCGGTTGCACGTTGTGTATCAAGGCCTGTCCGGTAGATTGTATTGTCGGGGCAGATAAACTGATTCATACGGTGATTACCCAACAATGCACAGGATGCAAGCTCTGCGTCCCTGTCTGTCCGACTGACTGTATTGAACTTTTGCCTGCAAAGAGTGTCAAGGGATCTCCTAGCCTCTGGCCAGACTTTGCCAAGGAACAGGTAATGCGAGCCCGCACCGATGTTCACCATAAACTTGATAGAAAAGCGAAACGTGCTTCGGAGCGCTCATCAGATATGACGCCAATCGGTCGGAAAAGACTCAAACGCGAAATTCAGGCGGCTGTCAAGCGCAAAAAATCTGCCCGTAATGATGTTTCATGAAAGCCGCTGCAATTTCTGAAGTCTTCGCCAGACTGGCCAGGAACAATCCTGCGCCAACTACTGAACTCGAGTATCGCTCTGAATTTGAATTGCTGGTCTCGGTGATTCTGTCTGCCCAGGCAACCGATATCTCCGTGAACAAGGCTACCGGCATCCTATTTCAAGTCGCCAGTACTCCATCGGCAATCCTCGCGCTTGGCCTGGACGGACTGAGGGGGTACATTCGAAATATCGGATTGTTCAATACCAAAGCGAAAAACGTCCTGAAAACCTGTGAAATGCTGCTTGAAAAGCATGACGGAGAAGTCCCCCGAACCCGTGAAGAACTTCAGGCGTTGCCGGGAGTGGGCAGAAAAACTGCTAACGTTATCTTGAACACGGCATTTGGAGAACCCGTAATTGCGGTTGACACACATATTTTCAGGGTCTCCAATCGAACCGGGGTCGCCCCAGGGAAAAATGTTGATGAGGTTGAAAGCAGGTTGATGAAGCGAGTTCCAGATCAATTCAAGAAAGACGCCCATCACTGGCTAATTCTGCATGGCCGATACGTGTGTATGGCGCGCAAGCCGAAATGTGCATTGTGCATAATCAATGATCTCTGTAAAAGCGCATTCAGAATCAATTGACCTGTAATCCAACATACTCGAAAATTCAATCACATTTGAAAAACTCATTATATTCAAGATGGCAACATGCGGTAAACTTGCGAAAATTCATCAGTTACTGAATTTGATGATCGACCGTGTAGTCTGCAAATTCAAACACGGAGCAATTTGGCCTTGAAAAGCGTTCAAGCTGCCTGGAATCGTCTCCTCAGTTCCACTGAAGTTATATTTTCATACGGACTTCGGTGGCATCCGAATCCCAGGAGTTTGCAATGGTTTCGGATATGACAGCAGGTGTATTGCTGTAGAGATGCAATCCCATGTGATTCAGCACATTAAGGCTAATGCGCATCACATATTCGCTATCGTTCATTCAATGCCCCCATGAGCGACAGGCCGATAGCTTTCGCCCCAGATTAACTGGAACAGCGTTTCCGATCTGGCGCGAAAGCTCACGGACTGTCGCAGGATTATCTTCATCAATTAAGGAGTAATCGCCGGGAAAAGTCTGCAGCATGGCCCCTTCCCGAACCGATATGGCACGATTCTGTTCCGGGTGACCGAATCGTCCGGTACTGTAGTAGCAAAACTGTGTCATGATTGTAGGTGCCAGCCCGTCCCAGGACATTCTGCCGTATGGGGCAGGATAGTGGCTTTTTCTCTGGCAGTCATTGACCAGCCCATCATCCCAGTCCTTCCAGGATCGGCCAGGCCGAGACTGGATGATTCTTTTCTTATTCAAAGGTGACAGTGGCAAAGAAACATGTGCGGGGTCGCCAGGGTGCGATGATCCTTCCAAGATTGGAGGGAGGTTGCGTATGCAGTCACCTACAGTAGTCGGTGATCCAGTTCGTGGCAGCATGGATATCTGCCCAAGACGGGAAGCCAGCAAAACCAGTCGACGGCGTTTTTGCGGAACACCATGAAGCTCGCATTGCACGATGGCATGATTAACCGCATAGCCCAGGGCTTCAAGTGTTTCGACAAAGCCATTGAAAACGGGAAGCTTTTGAAGTCCGGGAACATTTTCCATTGAAACGAAATCCGGCCGCCCCTCCCTGACTAGCCCGGAAAACTTTGTTACCAGCGAGCAGTCGGCTTCGGATTTCGGTCTGCATCTGTTATGGCCGGAAAATGGCTGACAGGGCGCACATCCTACAAGCGCAGTAATGTCCGCATCCCTGTAGTAATGCTCAATTTCCCTGAAATCGATTGACTGGACATCCCGGTGAACAAATTCTGCACCGGCATTGTTGGACTCGAAAGCAAATTGGCAACTTGAATCAATATCAAACCCCGCCTCGCCTTGACAGTGACTCCGGCCATCTGCAGGCCATGGGTCAATCCGACTATGCCGCAAAAAAGATCAACCGCACCAATTTTGACGCACTTTTGCTGGCGCATTACAACTTCTGACATTACTTGTAATTTGAGATGGGAGTATTGTCGTTGGCATGATCGCAATTATACACAAATTCAACAAACCATGAATTCACCCGTCTCCGGATAAAATTCTCCATTTACCGTTATCAACATCGTCGAAATTTCATCAGGACAAGAATAGGAATCAAACCTTCCTTCCATTCCGACTCATTGGTACGGCACCCTGACTCAAGAATATGGTAATATTGGGTAATACTGATTCGAGGACTTATGATGCCGACAACTCCTGTTACCGTCAACCTTGATGATGATGTCCATGTTCGAATAAAGGCACTCGCAGAAGTTTGCGGCAAATCTTCCCACTGGATGATGCGGGAGGCTATCCGCCAGTATGTAGAACATAGGGAAAAGCGCGAAGAATACCTAAATGATGGATTGCGGGCCTGGGAGGCCTATGATCAGACAGGATTGCATGTTAGCCATGCCGAAGCAGATGCCTGGCTTGAACAACTTGCTGATGGTGACAATCAGGAACCACCCTCCTGCCATCCCTAATCTGGTCACCGGAGGCACTTTCGGATGTGCAGCGTCTCTATCGATTTCTGTTCAAGAAACACCCGGATGCGGCAAGGCAAGCTGTCAATGCAATCCGCGATTCCATGCAGATTCTCGCAAGTCATCCCGAAATTGGGCATCCGGTAGAGAGTGTGGGTCCAGAGTTCCGTGAGTGGCCGATCAACTTCGGGGGTAGCGAGCTATGCCGTGCTTTACCGCATTAGGTCCAATGTTGCACTGGTCACTGCTGTTCGTCATCAAAAAGAGGCTGGCTACCGCAATGAGTGAACCAATATTGCAGTGTGGTGCCAGCCAGTGTCTCGACGGCCAGATGGCGAACCATTCCTTTTTTTCAGAGTGCGAGGATGTGGCCGTATCGACAGTAGTAACGGGCAGATGAAAAGGTATAATTTCCCGAACCGGTGCTTTTGCTCTCAAATATCGGAATCACATATTTTCAACCAAGGAATAGTCCATGGATATCAAGGTTAGACACAACTTCACACAGACGCTCAGAGATCATGGATGCCCGCCTCTGCGTCGGGCAAGACTTTCCGAACTGCAGATAAATACCGGTTACTTGTGCAATCAGGCCTGTGAACACTGCCATGTGGAAGCCGGTCCCAAACGGACTGAATTAATGACCTGGGAGACCATGCAACGCATACTCGAATGGATTGATGACAACCATGTCGAATCGGTCGATATCACCGGTGGTGCACCCGAACTGAACCCCTGTTTCCGAATTTTTTGTGACGCTCTGAAATCCCGCAATATTGCCATTACAAGCCGATGCAACATCACGGTTCAGTTTGAGGAGGGGCAGGAAGATCTGGCGAGCTGGTATGCCGAACGAAAGATTCGTCTGGTGTGCTCTCTGCCCTGCTACAGCCGAAAGAATGTTGATCAGCAGCGCGGCAAGGGCGTGTTTGACAAAAGCATTCAGGGGCTGTTGAATTTCAACCAGTACGGCTATGGAATTGACCCTGAGTTGACCCTTGATCTGGTATACAACCCAGTTGGGCCCTACCTGCCACCCAGCCAGTCATCACTTGAGATTGATTACAAGAAGGCCCTTTCAGAAGACTTCGGCATTGTATTCAATCGACTTCTGGCACTTACCAATCTGCCTGTCAAGCGTTTTCGCCATTTTCTGGAAAGAACCAACCAATTGGAAGACTATCAGCAGCTTCTATTGGAGAACTTCAATCCTCTTACCGTTGAGAACCTGATGTGTCGACATCTCATCAGCGTGGATTGGCAAGGACATGTCTATGACTGTGATTTTAACCAGATGATAGGCATGCATCCCGGAACAGGAAAACCCACCAAACTGTGGGAACTCGAGGCTAACGGCCTGACCGACAACCTGATCCGGGTTGGCGAGCATTGCTATGGCTGCACTGCTGGCGCCGGCAGCAGTTGCGGCGGCACTCTGGACTAGCCAAACCCTGTTGGGTCTATGCCTGGCTGAAAATCCAGAGCAACACGGCATATCTGGCCAGCTTGCCGAGAAAGATCATCAGCGAGCTTAACGCTACAGGCAACCTCAGATAACCAGCCGCCAGGCAGAGCGGATCCCCCACCACCGGCAGCCAGGAAAACAATAGCGCGACCGGACCCCATTTCTCTACCCGAGCGAGTGCCCGGTCATCAAGCTTGAAGCGCTGCTGGATTCTCTGGTGCCAGGACGTTTTCGACAGTCCCTTCTTGAGCAGCCACCCCAGCAGAAGCATGAGGCAGCCCCCTGCTGTATTGCCGAGCGTTGCAACGCTCAACAGGGCAAGCACGGAGTATTCATTCGACTCGTACAGGTAATAAAGCAGAAATTCAACCCCGAACGGGGCAAGTGTGGAGGCCAGCACTGAACCAAGGAATAAGCCAGCCAGTTCCATCATTTTTCGGACTGACAGTCCAAAAGTGCATCGCGGAACTCGGCGATCGTGATCACTGAAAGAAGCAGGCCGAATTGATCAGAGCAGTAATTCGATAAAGGACGCTATGCCACGCGCAAATTCTGACTCGAGGGGAAATGACAGCATTCCCATGACTGAATATCCCAGTAACCATGGCATCAAGTAGAACCGTATCATGTAGAAAAACCAGGCTACATACAGAGGCACCAGACCCTGGACTAGAAAGCCTGGCGTAATCGGCTTGAACAGTCGAATTAGTGGATCCGTATATTTCACGAAGACGCGCATGAAAAAGAAATTGCTGTCCTGGGGAAGGAATATCCCCATTCCGAAACGCCCGATCAGGGTCCACATGATCATTCCCATGATGTAGTCAAAGGTCAACAGCCATGCTGGAAATTCGGCATACATGATGAATGAGTCATTGGTCAAGGATTGAAGCCGCAATGCACCGAAGACACCAGTGCATGCTAGAGCGTAGTATAGTCAATTTCTTGAGTTGCTTGCATGATTGCGCAAGCTCTCCTCTAAATATGTCAGCAATGCTAACGTCAGAAACAAAATAGAAGCCATCAGGGTGGGCACGAGGGCAAAATCATCTCGCAAGTACCCCCCACATCCCGTCATCATGCTCATCAGATTAGCGCCATCGAGGCGTTGCTAGCCACGGCTGTTGATCGAAACCACCATGAATCGTATCACTGGGCATGGAGAGTGCCGAGAGCACATACACGGGTTAGGTCAAGCGGCAAGCAATGCCTACTCAGGCCATTCAGTCCTGAGAAGGGGGGTGTCTGTGATAGACCGTCAGCATGAAACGCTTCTGCAGTCATCAGGGATGAGAGTGCAGAGAGAGAGAGAAGAAGAAGAAAAGAAAAAAAACCGGGGGCTTGCCCCCGGTTTTACGCACATTCAGAATCAGGACTTACTTTGCAGTCTGAGTCTCAATTACAGTCTTGCCAACCGGTACACGGGTATCGTCTACCATAGCCTGGATTTCCGCATCCGGTTCTGGAGTCATCAGAGAGACAACAACCATGCAAACCAGGCTGACTGGCATTCCGATGATGCCGAATCGCAGATGGTCGATGCCAATCCATGGATCCATTCCGGCGAACCTGACCATGTACAGATACCATGTCCCGGCCACGAATCCGCCAATCATGCCGGCTATTGCACCCTGACGATTCGCTCGCTTCCACCAGATACCCAGTACGATCGGGAACAGCAATCCAGAGCAGGCGAAATCGAACGCCCATGCAACCGCGCCCAGAATACTAGTCAGTTTCAAGCTGGCAACAAATGCACCTGCCGCCCCTATAATCAGCAACAAGGCGCGGGCAACCAGAAGCCGCTTCTTGGTTTCTGCATTCGGATCAATGATCTTGTAGTAGAGGTCATGCGAGAGTGCGTTCGCAATAGCCAAAAGCAGACCGTCTGCCGTTGACATCGCTGCCGCCATGCCGCCTGCTGCGACAAGTCCGGAAATAACGTAGGGCAACCCTGCAATCTCCGGTGTTGCAAGTACCACGATATCGCCGCGCATGAAGAACTCGTTCAACTGCAGGATTCCATCGCCATTGGCATCGATAACCTGTAGAAATCCAACATTGCTCCATTTCTGAACCCATTCAAGCGAGTTGACTTCGGTGATCGACTTGCCAATGAGACTGGTTGCCAGATTTGGATCCAGTATCTGCAGTTTCACGAAGGTCGCAAGGGCGGGAGCCGTGCAGTACAGCAAGAAGATGAAGAACAGGGACCATGCAACAGATTGACGCGCGGCTTTGACAGAAGGCGTCGTGAAATAACGCATCAGAATGTGGGGAAGCGAGGCTGTGCCTGCCATCATGCACAATACCAATGTCACAAACTTCCAGCTAGCCAACACGCCCTGACCGGCTTCCGCGTAAGGAACGGTCAAGGCCCTCAGACCCCCTGCCGCACCGCTTACTGCTTCAAGGGTGCCTAGGCCATGCAACTGCTCAAGCTCAGTGATTCGGGCTACGGCATCGCCGTAAACCAGTTGGGGAATCAATCCAAAGCCCTGCTTGTTTGACATCCAGAACACCGGTACAAGATAAGCAATGATCAGCACAATGTACTGGGCAACCTGTGTCCAGGTGACCGCACGCATGCCTCCCAGCATCGAACAAAGCAAGATGCCCAACAGTCCGAACCAAACCCCGACTTCAAACGGAATCTGCAGGGCGCGGGATGCGATGGTGCCGGTTGCATTGATCTGAGCTGTCACATAAGTGAATGAAGCCACAACAAGGATGACTACCGCGCAGAAACGACTGAGCTTTCCGCCATAACGCGTTCCGATGAAATCGGGAACCGTATAGCAGCCGAACTTGCGCAAATAGGGAGCCATCAGTGAAGCAACAAGGATGTAGCCACCCGTCCATCCAACTACGAACGCAAGGTAACCGTGGCCGCCGAAGTAGATACCGCCGGCCATTGCTACAAACGAGGCCCCGGACATCCAGTCCGCCGCAGTTGCCATGCCATTGAATACGGTGGGCACCTGTCTGCCTGCCACATAGTAGGCACCAACTTCCATGGTTCGTGACAAGAATCCTATCGCCGCATAAATGAATACTGTGAAAGCCACGAACAGGATGCCGATGGTGTCAGCACCCACCCCCATCTGCTCAAGGATCGCCATCAAGATGACAAACAGGAGGAATCCTCCGGTGTAAGTGCCGTAAATCTTGGGCAGGTTGCTAATAAAATCGCCTTTAAACATTTTCTTATTCCTCCTCGGCAAATCCATATTGCAGGTCGATCTTATGCTGTGCACGAGCGAACCAGAAAATAATTATGACAAAAGCAACTTCCGAACCTTGCGCTGCCATGTAGAATCCCAGCGGAAACCCCAGGAAAGAAAACGCATTCAACGCGTCTGCAAACCAATGGACTACAAAGGAGAAAAATGCCCATAACGACAAAGTAATGATCATTAGGCGCTTAGTGCTTTGCCAATGCATCAACCTATTATCGGCTTCATTCATAAAATAACCTCCGATTGAGTTATGTATGTCGGACCAGCGTCATCGGCGCCAAATCCGTTTCTGTTCTTTATTGACTTTTTTCTGAATAGAACATAATGCGTATAATACTCTTCTTGTGAGTCAATGTCATATTAATTTTTCATTAAGGAAAGATTAAGTTTATGTTCAGAAAACACAAGATTACGGATGAATCATTACAATAACTCCCCCATTGAATCGTTTTCGGCGCTTCAATTGTGGGCCAGGCACAACATCAAGTTACTGTTTTCAAAGAATACATGGATCACCTTTGGTGAGTACATCGGGCTCGGGCGCCCGGTCAGCAACCAGCCCATCACTGCCTTTCATGAATTAGCTGCCTTTGTAGCCAGCCGATCCAGCCATGTAGCCCAAAGCACACTCTATGGGTACTTGAAGACTCGTGCAGGCACGCGCTTTCCTACGCTGTTTGAAAACAAGGACATGCTGGCATCCATTAACCTGGCAAAATGGCATGTCTATGCTGCATGCATCTCTGATCTAGCCGCCTATATGGGAGTTTTGCTGCATCATAGAACCGGGGCGGAGAATGCCAGAATTGTCCAGCTGATGAATCAAGTCGTCGAACAGATCATTGAAGATATTGGCATGCCGGAAGAAGCCGGAGATGATCTCGGCGAATCATTCGAGGCCATGAAAATTCGTATTGCAAATATGGACTTTACCGCCCATGAAGACGGCGAAGACCTGTTTTCGGTGAGCCCGGGCGCGCTCTATCGATGGGCACCGATTGCACATAATCTCAAGCGTTTTGACAAAATCCCGGTAGAGAATTCCGTGCGCTTCAAATGGAAGGACGTTCGAGACAGGGCTCGAGCGCTTCTGGATGCGGAAACGCTGCTCAGCAACCAGCATCCTGATTGGTCAAGCCGGACAGAATCGCAGCTTAACCGCCAGTAAAACAGTCCTGTTCCAACATGATTGTGTAATTGAACAACGAGGATAAGCGGCAAGCACGTCAGCAAGCAGACCACTCCACGGACTCTGGACTATCACCCTCAATTCATGCGGCCGCGGGATGCTTGCATCGCATGTGTATGGCTTGAATCGCACCCTCAAGCTCATTGGACAGCTTTATATCAATGCTATCGATATTCTGCTTCAGTTGATCCAGGTTTGTAGCACCGATGATGTTCGAGGTAACAAACGGCCGGGTATTTACAAAAGCCAGAGCCATGTCAACCGGATCCAGGGAGTGGTTCTGGGCAAGCTGGGCGTACTGAACGATGCATTGCTTGGCCTGTTCGCTCTCATATCGCGTCAGGAAATTCGGAAACAGCGCTTTGCGACTGCCCCCTGGAATTTTGCCGTCAATGTACTTGCCGCTCAAGGATCCCATCGCAAGGGGTGAATAAGCCAGCAGGCCAATGTCTTCACGGAAGGCATACTCGCTCAATCCATGCTCGTAAACCCGGTTGAGCAGGCTGTAGGAATTCTGGATCGATACGATCCGCTTGCATCCCTGTTTGCTGGCTTCAAGATACTGGCTGATACCCCAAGGAGTTTCATTGGACACTCCGACACGCCGCACCTTCCCGGAATCGACCAGTTCAGTCATGGTTTGCATGGTCTCAAGTATAGGCGTCTCCTCTTCCGTCTGCTTGTGCACATAAGATGCACCGGCTTCGCCCCATAATCCCAGTCTGCGATCCGGCCAGTGAATCTGATAGAGATCAATGTAGTCGGTATTCAGTCTTTCCAGACTGCCATTGATGGCTTCAATGATTTGCGTTCGATTAACGCGAGTTTCGCGCCCTTCTCGAATCCATAACCGGTCACTTCTGCCTGTAACCTTGGTTGCCAGCACAACATCATGCCGCCGTCTTGTCCGCCTGAACCAATCTCCAATGCAGCGCTCCGTTTCACCCTGAGTCTCCTTGCGAGGCGGCACGGGGTACATCTCGGCGGCATCCCAGAAATTGACTCCGCGCTCAAGGGCATAATCCATTTGGGCCAGCGCCTCTTCCCGGGTATTTTGCTCGCCCCAAGTCATGGTCCCAAGGCAAATCAAGCTAACATCAATTCCTGAATCTCCCAATTTGCAGTATTTCATGCTTTCTCCGTAATTTGTTATGATTGTGAATATTTCCGCAGGTTCCGTATTTTACTGCCTGTACCTGTCTGGCAGATTCCCGATTAAGATCCGAGCATATCGCAATTATCGACCTGCCACAGCGCTGACCAGCCATGCCAAATTGAGATATTATTGTCACCTCGCTCTTGCCTTTCATCTGCATGATTACATCAGAAGAAACAATAAGCCAATTCAAGCAGTCTGGAGCCGCTGTTCTGCGCGGATATTTCAAGGATTGGGTCGAGCCGTTGCGCGAAGGTATCGAAAAGAATCTGGCATCACCGGGTCCATACGTTCGTGATTACACCGATTCCGCACAAGGCCGTTTCTTTGGTGATTATTGCAATTGGCAACGCATTGATGAATATCGCGACTTCCTTTTCAAATCTCCAGCCGCCAAGATTGCCCGCGAACTCATGGGCAGTCAAAACGTCAGGCTGTTTCATGAACATGTATTGATCAAGGAACCCGGAACCTCAATACCGACACCCTGGCATCATGACCAGCCCTACTATTGTGTGGATGGTCAACAAAACTGCAGCCTATGGCTAGCGCTCGATCGCATACCGCGCGAGGCATCGCTGGAATTTGTTGCTGCGTCTCATCGACTGAATAAAATGTTCCAGCCCGAGCGGTTTGACAAAAGCCCGCTTTATGAAGATTCTAAATACGCAACAATGCCTGACATTGATGCTGAACGCGATTCGTATGATATTCTGAGCTGGGAGCTTGAAAGCGGTGATGCCGTGGCCTTCCATTTTCTGACCCTGCATAGTGCTCCGGGCAATCGCTCTGCTGATCGTAGAAGGCGCGCTATTTCCAGTCGCTGGATTGGCGATGATGCGGTGTTTGCGGTCCGGGAAGGAAAAACGTCGCCGCCTTTTCCGAATTGCCGCCTTCAGCATGGCGAGCCCATGGACGGCGATGACTTTCCGTTGATTCCAGTTTAAGAACAGTCAGTGGGGGTTCTTCTGGTCAGAGTGCTTATGGGGAGGAATCGGGGGCGATGCATCAAAGATCATGCTGTCGGCATTCAAGGCACAGAACTGTCGACTTTTTGCTCGAGCGACCAAGGTAACTCCCAACTCAACCGCGAGTTCATAGCCCATGTTTGTGGTCCCGTTTCTAGATACCAGAACCGGGATTCCCATAAGGGCTGACTTCATGACGATTTCCGATGTAAGCCGACCTGTGGTATAGAAGATCTTGTCATGTCCGGGCATGCTGTTCAACCACATCTCGCCAGAAATCGTATCCATGGCATTGTGCCGCCCGACATCTTCGACAAACATCAGCACTTCTCCTGCCCGGCATAGCCCGCAACCGTGCACGGAACCGGCTGCACGATAGGCCTTGTTGTAGTCCTTGACGCGATTCAGTACCTCGTAAATTTCAGACTGCCTCAGTGTAGTCTTGGGCAAGCGGTGCTCATACAGCTTGTCCAAAGTGCAGCTTAGTATTGTGCCCTGACCGCATCCGGTGGTTACTGTCTTGCGCGAGGTATCGAAGCCTTGGAGGCCTTTGCCATCGCGGGTGGTGACCTCAGCGAGTTCACGGTCCCAATCCACCTTGACGGACTTGATCTGACCCGGTTGTTCAAACAGTGCCTGATTTCTGAGATATCCCAAAACCAGCAGTTCCGGTTGGCTTCCCAAGGTCATCAAAGTTACCAGTTCTTCGCCATCGACCTTGATTGTGAGCGGCAGTTCATCCACTATATTGATCTGCTGGTCAATGCCATACTGATTCTTGGAATCCACCTGATGGATGGACTCCAGACCTTCATTAGTGAGTGCTGGCAACAAGCCAATACTGGGGTCAGGACTGCTGTAGCGGGTTTGCTCAACAGAAACTTCCGAGGACGATGCGGTTCGTGTCATAATAGAAGAGAAGCCAAGCGCTAAATTTCGTTAGTTGGTGACTTGTCCCGTGTTAATAAAGGAAAATTAAGGTGTCCAAGCAGCCAGACTGTTTCAGGATATTTTATTGATTTTAGCATTATCAACGAATATTGATACAAGTATCAGTAATTTTTACTTTTTGTTGCCTCATCCTGTTGACTTGAATTGTTGCAGGCTCATGTCTGTTGGTCAAAGAAATCATGTCTGACATCCAATTTGAAGCCTCTGAACGTGAAGTTGTCATACCGGTTTCGGTGGTGCTTCAGAGAAAACTGGATTCGGAAAGTCCCTGGGGACTGCCTCAATGGTCGGCTTACGCCATCATTTGCGAAAACAAGTCCGGTGCGGCGGCAGACAAGGTGCTGATTCATGATGACGGCACTTATGTTCGATATCTCTGGACCGGCATGTCCGTTCACTTGTATAAGGACGGAAATGAGGGGTATTGGTACAACCTGCTTTCAGACAAGCCTTACTTGTTTGTTGTATGTGATGGCAGTCCGAATGACATGGAAATAGAACCGGTATTTGTGACCGCAAATCAGGACGAGGCTACCGGTGACATGGAGGCAGAACGAATCGTGCTTGAGATTGCAATGCCCGACAAAATGCACAATATCGTCGAGCGATACGTGGTTACCCACTATGTTCCCGAAGTAAAGAAAAAGCGCAAACGCAAAGACTGGCTGAGTGAATCCGAATATGTCAAAAAAACAGACAACAGAATCTGACCAGGAAGCCTTCCTGTCTCGTTGGTCTAGACTCAAGGCAGAGCATGCCGAACAGGCTTCTGAAAAAGAGCTTGCCAAAACAGAAGCCACAGGTCAACCGGATTCTGAAGACAGCACAGAATCTGATGAAGAGACCCGAGTTCTCACCGATGAGGATATGCCCCCTATCGAAAGTCTTGATGCGAACAGCGACTATTCTGTATTCATGTCAAAAGGAGTCAGCGAAAACCTGCGTCGCATGGCTCTTCGAAAACTTTTCTCTCAGGGTGTTTTCAATATCCGGGACGGCCTAGATGATTATGACGACGACTTCACAACATTTGAATCTCTGGGCGATTTGGTCACCTCGGACATGAAACACCGTGAAGAGATGAAGGAGAAAGTCAAGCAGCGAGAGCTTGATGAAAGGAAACGGGAAGCGGCTGGTGACGATGGGTCGGCATCCGATGCAGCTGAGAGTGAGGTCGTAACAGATACCGTGGATGAGAACGAACCGGAGGCAGATACAACCGATGATCAGACCGACCCTGACAACAGCAGGGATGACAATCCACACCCCTAATCCTCCTCACTTCTTCACGCTCTTAATACAAACCCGGTTTGGCCATCATTCAGGAATGCGACATCACCTCAATTTCACGCCTTCGCCCTGCCCTTGACTTCATGCCTTGATAAGGCATTGCAAGTCCTGAGCACGCACAGAATCATGACCTGCTACCCATCTGATGCTATGATTACTCCATGAATCGAAAGTTGTTTCCAAAACCCGCACCTGCCGAGCCACTTTCCCTGGATGTATGGCTGGACCGCACTGACCGCGCCGAGGTTGGACGTGAACCTTTTTTTCGTGGCCGTGATGACGAATATGAGATATTTCAAAAAGCCGTGAAAAGTCTCAATGACGGTCATATTGGCGACGGCACAATGATTTTTCAGGGCGCACCCGGTGCTGGCAAGACAGCACTCATGGGCGAATGCATGGAAGCAGTTCGCCTGCATTCATCACTGGACAAGCCCTGGGTTGCCGTTTTGATACCCCCCGGATCCCTACGCTATCCTGAAAGCGTTGTTGCAGCCATGATCGAAGCAACCAATCTGGAAAACGAGCGTCTGCTGGAGAACGTTGCTGACACACATTCCCGCTGGTTGAAGAAGGCATTGAATCAAGGTCTGCAATTGTTCCAGGAAATTCAAAACAGGGATATCTCAATTCAAGGCATGTCTGTGAGCAAAAAGCAACAGTCAGGGGGTGCAGATGGATTGTTCAGACATGCATCTTCGCTACTGAAGAATTACCATTTCGCTATATTTGTGGATGAGGCCCAAAACGTCAAGCAACATGACAATACCAAGGATGTTCTGGATTGTCTGCATCGTCAGACTCAAGGCATTCCACTGGTAACCGCATTTTTTGGCTTGAGTGACACCGAAGATAGATTAAGTGAATGCGGCCTGTCGAGGCTTCCAAGAGGCAGGGTGAAAACACTGGGCGTACTCTCGCATGAAGAAACAGCCAGGGCCATCAAAAGTGTTTTTGACGCTTACGATTTCAAGGGATCGTCCAAAAACCATGAGGAATGGGTGAATGCCTTGTCTGAGCTTTCTCAAGGCTGGCCCCAGCATATTAACAGCGTATCATTTGCCGCCTGTCAGATTATCCATGAGCATCAGGGAAGTCTGGATGAGGGCTTGCTGCCTCGGGCTCTGGAGCTTGGCAGGAAGTTGAAGAATGAATATTACGTGGGCAGGCTCAGACGATGTTCCGAGGATCCAGTCGTTTACCGGAACCTCGCTGTGGAAGCAGGCAAGGCGCCTGACGAGGCCTTGTCCCGTTCCAGGCTCCGCAGTCTGATAAGCCCCTTGCTGGAACATTCGAAAACCCTTGACGATTTTCTATCTAATGCCCTGCATGCAGGTGTTCTAATGGAAACAGAAGGTCTTCCCAAACATTACCAGACCCCAATACCATCACTGGGCGATTACTTGCGGACATTGCCTGTAGATTAGACAAGCGGTTTGGCATGCCTTAACGGGCATAGCAACTCCATCTGAGGCCCCGCCTTCACTGATCGAAGACTATGCCTTGAATCGATGCGAAGGAATGTTTCGAGGATACCTGCTATAGAGGTAGGTGGTACAAGAGCACTGATACAACACCGAGTCTGGGCACTTGACAATCTACAGTGTTTCCAGGCACTCAATACCCATGCCCAGAATCATCTGAGAAAATTCGATTCCGTTTATCAATCTCACCCCCTTGCTTGACCCATCGCGTTTGGCCCTTTCCTGACAATTCTTTTGAAAATCTGTCGGCACTGGAAATGACCAAGGCATTCTAGTGTATTCGTCATCATTACCCGTGGCGGTCTTATCAACGTACTGCTGGATTTGCTCGACTGCCCAGGCATCAGTTTCACTGTCAGCATCATGAAACTTGGCCTGAACATGAACAATCAGTTTCAGCGACTCTAAAGTAGCAATTATGTCTGCATCCCCTCCTTGTCTCGCTCGTTTTTGACCGGTTTATCCGTGATGGCACCATATTGCTTGAAGCATAGAATTTATTAGACACTCAAACATATCAAAGTCCAACTTGTCCAGAATAGTGCCCCGTACACCTGGTGCATCTTCCTCCAGCAGTACGGGACACTGCATGCTCACATTCTGTACTGTTGAAAAGGAGAGAGCTATTCCTGAAGGCTGCAGGCAGCAGAAACTGTTCGAGAAACGGAAACAGAAGCTTCGGCTAATTTCACGCTGAATTACATTTTCTCGGTTTTGACATCGGCTTGGCAGTATCCTGCTCCCGGCTGAGTGAAAGCATACGGTAATCCATAATCACAGGACAAGAGATACCCGGATAAAACGAACTTACGAAGAATATGCCATTTTTCCATTGTGAGAATTGCGGCTCTGGCGATGGTATTGGGAGAATTTGCTACGGTCATAAGCATACCGAATTGAATCCGGACCATAACGGCCCTTGAGGTTATCCAGCAGGCACTGACTGGGGTGGATTTTCCAGTTCTCGCCTAGCGATACACAACCAGTGGCTCCAGCACGCTGGGTATAACGAATCTGAAGCGATACATGGCCATCCCGATGTTGCTCGAGCAGTTCAAGCAAACGCTTGACTGCATTATCATTAAGCGAAGCCTCCTCCCACACCAACTCTAGGGCGACCAGACCCTCGTTTCTCAACTCCTCCATATCCATAAGCATATTGGCATTCAGCTGATAACGGTCAATCGACTCATTATGATTCCACTCGCCAATTGCAATCAATACCCTGTCTTTTTCGATTTTGCCTATCAATTCCCTGTATTTTTCGGGAAACAGCCGAATCTCTATCTGGCGCTCGGCATCTTCCAGGGTTACCAGACCAATTCGACCCTTTCTTGATTCAACACTCCGAGTGTCCGTAACAATGCCCGCAAACATTCCTTTCTTTCGATTGCCCGAATCAGGACCCGGAAAATCTTCCAGTATAACCTGCATTAACTCCGACTTGTGAAGGTCAATCGGATGTCCGGTCAGGTAAAATCCCAAAACACCCTTTTCATGGGTTAGGCGTTCTAATTCCGGCCATTCGGGAAGCACTTCGGGTTCAGGACGCATGAACTCCTCATCGGCCATGCCAAATAGATCAAACTGACCCAGAGCCGAATCATCCTGCTTCTTGGCGGCCGCATTCATCATGTCCGGAATGTTTTCAACAAGAGAGGAACGGCTAAGCCCCATACCGTCCAGGGCACCACTCTTCGCCAGCGATTCCAGGGTTCTCTTGTTGAGCTTTTTTACATCAGAGCGTTCGCAGACATCATAAAAATCCTGGTAGTCGCCATTAGCGTCTCGCTCATCAGCCAGCTCTTCAACCAGACCCCTTCCGATTCCCTTGATTGACCCCAAACCATAGGAGATTGTGGTCTCATCAAGGGGACGAAAATCATAATAACTCGTGTTGATATGAGGAGGGTTGACTTTCAGGCCCATCACCTTGCATTCGGCCAGAAAAGCAACAACCTTGTCTGTATTGCTGATCTCTGAGGTCAGGGTTGCAGCCATGAATGCAGCCGGATAATGGGCCTTCAGCCATGCTGTCTGATAAGCAACTAGGGCATATGCAGCCGAATGCGATTTGTTGAACCCATATCCTGCAAACTTTTCCATTAGATCGAAAATGTTAGTAGCCAGCTTTTCCTCAACCCCCTTGCTGATTGCACCTGAGACAAATGTTTCGCGCTGTTTTGCCATTTCTGCCGGAAGCTTCTTGCCCATTGCCTTGCGCAGGATGTCAGCTTCTCCCAGGGTATATCCAGCAAGTGTCTGGGCTGTCTTCATCACCTGCTCCTGATACAGAATCACCCCATACGTCGATTTGAGGGTCGGCTCGAGACGCTGGTCAAGATATTTAACCGGTTTTCTGCCCGCCTTTCCGTCAATATAGTCTTTAACCATCCCCGACTGAAGAGGTCCCGGCCTGTACATCGCAATCAAGGCAGTCAGATCTTCAAATGTAGTCGGACGGGCTTCCACAATTAGCTTCTTCATGCCCTGTGACTCAAGCTGAAAAATTGCCGTAGTACGACCACTTTGAATCAAGCGATAGGTTTGTTCATCATCAAGCGACAGACTGTCTATATCCAGCATCTCCTGATCGCTTTTTAATCTTTGCTGGTTGATCAGTTTCACCGCCCTTTCAATAATGGTCAGGGTTCTAAGCCCCAGAAAATCGAATTTGACGAGGCCGATTGTTTCAAGATCATCCTTGTCAAATTGTGTAATTGCCTGATTCAAGTGAGCATCGGAATACAGCGGCGTGAATTCAATCAGGGGGGCAGGGGCAATCACCACGCCTCCAGCATGCTTTCCAACGTTACGCGCGACACCTTCAATTTCCATAGCCCTGTCAATCAGGGACTTCACCTGAGGGTCTTCCTGATAGCGCCGCTCCAGTTCCGATTCGCCAGAAAGCGCTTTTTTCAATGTCATGCCCAGATCAAAGGGAATCAGTCTGGCAATCGGGTCAACAAACCCATAAGGCAGTCCAAGCACACGGCCAACGTCTCTCACTACGGCCTTGGCTGCCATGGTGCCAAAGGTAATGATCTGGGCGACTCGGTCCCTTCCATAGGTTTCCGAGACATATTCAATAACCCTGTCACGGCCATCAACACAAAAGTCAATATCGAAATCCGGCAACGAGATTCGGTCAGGGTTCAGGAAACGCTCGAAAATCAAGCCATGCCTGATCGGGTCAAGCCGGGTAATCCCAGTGGCCCAGGCAACCAGGGAACCAGCTCCTGATCCACGGCCCGGGCCAACCGGAATTCCATTGTTCCTCGACCACGCGATAAAGTCGGCCACAATCAGGAAGTAGCCGGAAAAGCCCATCTTGGTGATGACTTCAAGCTCCATCTCAAGGCGCTCGATATAAACGTCATCAATTAGTGAACCACCCTCGGCATTGCGTATCGAAGGCTGATGGAACAGTCTGGACAAGCCCCGCTCGGACTTTTCTCGCAGCAGTTGCTCTTCGGGCCTGTCCCCGGCTCCCGGAAATTTGGGCAGGTGGTCCTTTCCGAATTCAACAAATAGATTGCAGCGTTTTGCTACTGCCACAGTGTTTTCCAGCGCCACTGGAATATCCTTGAACAATTCCTCCATTTCCTGCGAAGAACGGAAATATTGCTCGGCCGTGTAGTTTCGTGGTCGTTTCTTGTCCCCCAGAATGTTCTTGTTGTTGATGCAGGTCCTGATCTCATGCGCTTCAAACTCATCCTGATTCAGAAAAACCACGCGGTTCGTAGCAACGATCGGTATGCCTGACTGAAGCGAGTGCTTCACGGCAAGAGCAAGATAGGTTTCCTCATGCTGCCAGCCGACTCGACTGACTGCCATGTAAAGACGATCAGTGAAAACCTTCTGATACTCTCTCAATACATTAAGGCATAGCCTGTCGTCCAGCTCTTCATCCAGGGCTGCCAGCGGGCCTTCCCGGTCATCAAGCAGGCACAATAACCCTTCCGATCGCTCATTGAGCTCCGTCCATTCAATGTAGGGAGTTGAAGATCTATCCCTATCCAGATAGACAACAGTCAGCAAGCGACTGAGATTGAGGTATCCCTCATTGTTCTGACAGAGCAGGATCATTCGATGCTGATTCGGAGAGTCTGGATGCGCAACCCAGACATCGCAGCCGATAATCGGCTTTACTCCCGCTTTGATGCAGGCCCGGTAGAATTTCACCAGAGCATACATGTTGTTCAGGTCAGTCAGGGCAGCCGCTGGTTGCCCAAGCTTCTCGCATTGACTCACCAGTTCATCAATTCGGACAATGCCGTCAGACAGCGAATACTCGGAGTGAACATTGAGGTGAATAAACTCTTTCATTGACCAATTATCGATTTAACCGGACCAAAGCTTCTTCTGTGAAAACCGGTGACGCCTAAAGTGCGAAGCGCTTGAATATGATGCGCTGTGGGATAGCCTTTATGCCGCTCAAAACCATATCCGGGAAAACGCTTTGCCAATTCCAGCATGTAGCGGTCCCTGGCGGTTTTCGCAAGAATGGAAGCCGCGGCAATTTCCTCGTGCAGCTGATCGCCTCTGACAATGGCTTCACAAGGACAATTCACGTCAACCGCATGACACCCATCCACCCGAACCAGGCCAACCTCCCGGCCCAGTCCATGCACCGCATTTTTCATGGCAAGCAGGCTCGCCTGCAGTATATTGATCTCGTCAATCACCTGCACGGAAACTTGCTCAACATTCCAGACAACTGCTTGGTGCTTGATCTCGAGTTCCAGTTCGCTCCGCTTCTTGTGCGAGAGTTTTTTCGAGTCGTCCAGACCTTGGATTGACTGATCCTGATCCAGTACCACAGCCGCCGCAAATACAGCCCCGGCAATCGGCCCCCTGCCCGCTTCATCGACACCAGCGATCATCATCTGCTTCCGCCCAGCATATCCGCCACCCACTGTGCGGCTTTTTGACTTGCATTCGTCTGAAGCCGATGGCGCAGCGCACGAAATTCGCCCTCAAGCCATTTGGCCTGTTCAGTATCACTAACCAGGTTTTGCACCGCTTCAAAGATGTGCTCAGCGGTTGCACGACCCTGAATCAATTCAGGAATCGCTGGTTTGGACAAAAGGTGGTTGGGCATTGAATAGTGATTGACCTTTTTCAGCATGCTGAAAACCATCCAGGTTACGAGAGAAACCTTGTAAACCACAACATGCCGACGCTCCATCAATGCCGCTTCCAAAGAGGCAGTGCCTGAAGCCAGCACTGCGAGATCGCTCGCCTCCAGTACTTCTTGTGAACGTCCATCCACAAACGTGATGGGCAACTCCGCAACTTCTCCAAACTGATCATGAAAAACCTGTCGCATTCGGGCGCTGGAAAACGGCAATGCAAAACGGAAAGCCGAGGCTGACTGAAACAATAGCCGAGCCGCTTCAATCATGATCTTGCCATGTCTCCGTATTTCATGGCTTCGGCTACCCGGCATCAATGCAATCAAGCAGTGCCCGCTCTCGATATCGAGACCCAGCTCGCGTCGGGCCCGTTCCCGATCCGGCTGTTGGATCTGATCGGCAATCGGATGTCCGACGAAACAGGCCGGCACCTGGTGTTTTTTGTAATAGTCGGCCTCGAATGGAAACAGCACCAGCATTCGATCAATGGACCGGCGAATCTTGCGGATTCGATACTCTCTCCATGCCCATACCGTCGGACTCACGTAATGCACAGTCGTTATTCCATGTTTCTTGAACCTCCCTGCCAATGCCAGGTTGAAGTCGGGCACGTCAACCCCAACAAATACATCGGGGCTTTTCGAAATCAACGTACTGTACACGGAGCGTCGAATCCTGAGTATCGAGATCAGGCGGGTAGACAAGTCATCCAGGCCCATCACGCCAATTTCTCCCATGTCATACAGTATTTCACATCCCGCTTTGCGCATTCTTGGACCACCCACGCCAATAAAGCGCGCATTCGGATAAAGGGTTTTGAATTCGGAGATAAATCCGGCTCCCAGTGCATCTCCCGAAACCTCTCCGGCAACAATGCCAACCAGTACTGCCTGCTCTGAATTCATGCTGAGGACTCGCCGACGAAAACCCGCATAAGCCGGCAATCCGCATAAACTGAAGCTACCCGGTCCGGAAACTCCATCAGCTAGCGAATGATGCTGCGTTTTGAGCAGGAGATCATGAAGTCTGCGAACGAGTGCACGTGTTCATCGTCTGAAAGATTGCGAATCCTCTCTACGGCAGTTTCCATGTCCAGATTTTTACGATAGAAAATCCGATAGGCTCGATTCAGGAGCTGGATTGTTTGGCTGTCAAAGTCTCGACGTTTGAGCCCTGTGTTATTGATGCCGTGGGGCTCGGCCGGATTGCCGGCCGCCACAATGTAAGGCGGAATGTCCTGCAGGCATATGCAGCCAATGCCGGTCATGCAGTGCTTCCCGATCCGACAAAATTGATGCACCAGGGTGAACCCTCCCAAAATAGCATGACTGGCAACCTCGACATGGCCGGCAAGACTGGCTCCATTTGCAAAAATGATCTGGTCGCCCAAAATGCAGTCATGCGCAATATGCGTATATGCCATCAGCATATTGCTATCGCCAATTCGGGTCAGGCCCAGCCCCCCTATCTTGGCATCGGTTCCCCTGTTGATGGTTGAATATTCACGAATCGTGTTTCGGTCGCCAATCAATAATCGGGTAGGCTCGCCTTCATAGCCTTGATGCTGGGGCATCTCCCCAATCGAACAAAACTGAAAAATCCGGTTTGCCGCACCGATATCGGTATGCTTGCGAATCACCACATGGGGGCCAACCCAGGTATCCCGTCCGATGCTCACGTCTTCTTCAATAATTGAATAGGGTCCAACAACGACCCCATCGCCAAGATTCGCAGAAGAATCAATAATCGCGGTTGGATGAATGTCAGCCACCTTCCGATACGACCTGATAGGTGAATATCACTTCAGCCACTGCCGCCACCTGATCGCCAACCGTGGCTGTCGTCCGGTACTTCCAGATCCGGCGCTTGTAGTTGGACCGATTGACATTGAGCATCAGCGAGTCACCCGGCTCTACCTGTCTCTTGAACCGGGCATTATCAATACCTGCAAACAGAAAAATAATCCTATCATCAATCTCGTCTCCAACATCCAGAGCGGCATGGATGGCCGAGGCCTGAGCCAGAGCCTCCAGAATCAGCACTCCCGGAAAAACCGGATGCTCCGGGAAATGCCCCTGAAAGAACGGTTCGTTCACCGTCACGTTCTTCAGCGCGGCCAATGATTCCCCGGGGCGATAATCAAGCACACGATCCACGAGCAAAAATGGATAGCGGTGAGGCAGGATTTTCCTGATCTCGTGGATATCGATATTTCCAGGGCCTGTCATGTCTTTCTCCTTCTATTGCTGTGACAGCATCGTCATCATGGCCTGCCGTTATGGTCGGAAGTGCTCGGATTCCGTTTCAATCGACCCAGCCTTCTGAGTGCCGCAAGGTTTTTTCGCCAGATCTGCGCTGGCTGGGCAGGGATCATTGACGCGTATTCGCCCGGATCGGCAATATTTTTTGATACCAGCGTATTGGCCAGAATATCGACATTGTCCGCGATCTCAAGATGACCCAGAATGGCAGCTCGGCCGCCAATTTGGCAATTGGCCCCGATTCTGGCACTTCCCGCTATGCCAACACAGCCGGCAATGGCTGTATTCTTGCCAATTCGCACATTGTGCGCGATCTGAATCTGGTTATCGAGCTTCACACCGTCTTCGATTACTGTGTTTTCCAGCGAGCCTCGGTCAATGGTCGTATTGGCGCCGACATCAACATGATCGCCGATCTCAACCCCTCCCAGCTGCTCAATTCTCTGCCAGTGTCTGCCATTTCGCGCGTAGCCAAAGCCGGAAGAGCCAATCACGGCGCCAGACGATATCACGCAGTCACGGCCGATAGTGGCAGAACCCGTTATCACAACCCGGTCTTCAATCACCGTTCTGGGCCTGATCAACACCGCATCGCCAACGCATACCCCTGATCCGATTTTCACGCCATACTGAATAACGGCTTGATCGCCTATCACGGAAAAGGGGCCGATACTCGCATCATCGGCGATTGTTGCAGTCCTGGAAACCACGGCTTGAGGAGAAATGCCCTGGTTTCGATCCTCGTCCTTGACGAATAGCCGACTGGCCCAGGCATAGGCAAGGTAGGGATCTTCAACAATGATTCGGTTAGTCGGAAATAGCTCAACATGCTCGGATTTTAGAATAATCGCTCCGGCTTCGGTTGTCGGGTTCTCCTGTCTGGACCCGCCTGTATAGAAAGTCAGCGATCGGCTTGTCGCTGCGCACATGCCATTTAACGAGTCGACAGCGAAATCCGGATCACCCGCTAACTCGCCGCCCACCTCCTGCGCAATGGTCGCCAAGGTTATCATTACGGCAATCTCGAATACTTAGGATTCCAGACGAACGATTCGCGACCTCAAGAGTCATCTCCTTCCTCAAACATGCGTTCGAGTTCCTGGAGAATCGTATCGGTCAAGTCAATATTGCTGCTCGCATAGACTACCTGCTGCAGCACCAGATCAATCTCTCGCTCGCGGGCAATTCGAAAAATCACCTCGGTGATCATTTCTTCCAGTCGGGCTATTCCCTGATTGCGGTTTCTGCTGTAGTCATTATTGTAGATTTCCTGCTCCCTCCGCAAGGAACGCTGCAGATCGTTCAACTCCTGCAGCTTGGCGTCAACCTCCTCCGAGGTCATTAACAATGAATTCTTCTTGAGATCCGCTTCTTCGGCAACAAAATTATCCATGCGCCGCTGCAAATCCTGCCTTCGAACTCCAAACTCCTCTTCGAGCTTTTGCATCTCGGCCTCGCCCTGCGGCGACTCGTCAATCAATCTCAGCGCATCAACATAAGCTACGCTTTGAGCCATCAGCTGGGTTGGGAGCGCCAGCATTCCAATACACAATATGAACCTGAAAATGGATTTCATGATTTACGGCTACCGAGGTCAATAAATGAATGTTGCGAACAAAAGCGGTAAGGCTATCAAGTTTACCTGAATACCGTTCCTAACGAGATCTGCAATTCCTGAGTTTCATCGCCATCCTCTTCGTTAAGCGGCACGCCATAGCTGATAGTCAACGGGCCAATTGCTGAAAACCAGTTGAAAAACATGCCTGCAGAATAACGCATGTCGCCAAATTCCACGGAATCATCAGCCGCCCATACCCATCCACCATCGGAAAACAAGCCAAATCTTTTGTCCTTGGCTTCCGCTCCAAAAGTCGGAAACAGCAACTCGACATTCAACAGCAGACGCTTGCTGCCGCCAGTCGGCCTGGGCGTGATGCCGGCGTTTTCCATTTGTTCCGCTTCCGGCTTGGATTTGGGGCCGAGTGATCGGGAACCGTATCCCCGGACAGTTCTGGAACCTCCGGCAAAGTAATTCTTGAAGAAAGGCAAACCGATATCCGAAGTATCGCCATAGCCGTCCGCGTATCCGATGCTCAAACCGCCCTTGAAGGACATCCTGTTCAAGGGAACGTAGTAGGAACCCTGCAAGTTGACCTTGTAGTACTCAAAATCGCTTCCCGGAATGCTCCACTCGAGATTGGCAAGGCCCGTACTGCCGGCAGTCGGGAAGAAAAAGTCGTTACGGCTGTCGCGAAAGATGCCCGCATTGACGATGAACTGATCGGGATTGGGGTACTGGTCAATCACCCTTCTGAACTCGAATGGGGTCTGGGTGCTCGATTCAAGTTCATGGCTCTCAAGGGCAAGGCCAACATTGAATGAATTGGTCTCCGAAATTGGCATCCGGTAGTTCACGCCAATTGAGTCCGATGACAGTAAATATTCCGCCGTATCAATGTCGCTGGAATCGACATCCCGGGTTTCCAGGCTGATCGTGCGGCTGATTCCATCCTGAGTCAGATAAGGGTTGGTGTATTCAATCGAAATCTCTTCCACAGCATCCGAGTTGTTGAACGACAGGGCCAGCTCCCTGCCCGTGCCGAACAGGTTTCGTTGCTGGAATTGCAGGCCAAACAATACACCGTCATCGTCCGAATAGCCGACTGAGGCCAGTGCCGAGCCCGTTGAACGCTCCTTGACAACGACCTGCAGATCAACCTGCTCCTGAGTACCCGCAATCGGGATGGTTTCGATCGCAACCGATTCGAACAAGCCCAAACGCTGCAGGCGGCTTTTTGAAACATTGATCAGGGCAGAAGAATACCAGGCTCCCTCGAGTTGACGCAACTCCCGTCGGATGACCTCATCCCGGGTATAGCGATTGCCGACAATATCAATGATTCGCACGTACACCCGGCGATTCTCGACTACCGTGATCACCGTGTCTATGGTCAGGGTTTCCTCCTGAACCACTGACTGCATGCGAATGTCGTGAAAGGGAAATCCCTTTGCCGAATAATAGTCCGAGATGGCGCTTTGGGTGGCACTGATCCTGGCGCGAGAAAAGATATCTCCGGGTTCCATGACGACGAGCGAGTAGACCTCGGCCTCGTCGGTCTCTGACACTCCCTCAATGGAAGCTTCCCCGAACGTATACTGATCGCCCTCGTCAAGCACGATGTTAATGAATATGTCCTGTTTGTTCGGACTAATCTCCACCGAGGACGAAATCAGCTCAAATTCGTAATACCCGCGATTGAGGTAAAACGCCCTAATGCTTTCAATATCGGCTTCCAGCTGCTGTTTGGAATACTGATCCTTTCTGGAAAACAGGTTGAATCCGCGCTTGCTCTTCAGGCGCATTTCATCCAGCACATCATCCAGATCCTCTTGCTCAACGCCAATAATGCTGATCTGCTTGATTCTGGCCTCTCGCCCTTCATTGATGTCAATGGCCAAGTCGACCCGATTGTCATCAAGGTTCTTGACCGATGTTGATACTGATGCCGAATACTGGCCGAGCGAATAGTAGGTATTTTGCAGTCCCCGCTCAAAATCATTCAGGGCCGTCTGCCGAAAGATGCGGCCCTCAATCAACCCTGCATCACTGAGGCCTTGCTCAATATCCTCGGTCTTGATTTCCCGGTTGCCATTGATGGTGACGGTTCTGATCGAGGGGCGCTCAATGACCTTGACCACCAATGTTGTTCCGTCCTGCTCCAGCTGAACATCCTGAAAGAAGCCGGTTCCAAACAGCTCCTTGATGCCAAGTCGGACTTCTTCCTCATCGACTTCATCGCCCACTTTGAGAGGCAGGTAGTTGAACACCGTTCCCTCCTCCAGGCGTGCCAGCCCCTCAACCCGAATATCGGTAACCACGAAAGGCTCGATGGCATGCACCAGCCCTGTCAAGGCAAGAGAAACCAACAGCAGCATGAATTGCCTTTTCATGCCTTTGCCTGTCCCTTGATGCGGGAATTGACCGGAGATCCGGAACCCAAGACCCTAACGCAGGCCATGCCCAGAGTCATCCTCTGGATTAGCGTGAATTCGAGATCGTCGCATGATGTCCGAGTCATAATTTCCCAATGGATGGATGGCAGCCTTAAAACAGTCTCATTATATCGTTATAGAACGCCAGAATGGTCAGAAATACGATAGCCGATATTCCAATTTTCTGGCCGAACAGCATTGCTTCTTCCGAGGGCTTCTTGCCGGTGATGCCTTCATACAGGAAATACATCAAATGTCCTCCATCAAGAACGGGTATCGGCAACAGGTTGAGCAAGCCAAGACTGATGCTGATCAAGGCAAGAAAAGACAGGAATTCAGTCACCCCGTTCTCTGCGGTTCGCCCGGCAACCCTTGCGATGGTAATCGGCCCGGATAAATTCTCGGCAGACATTTGCGCGGTGATCATCCTGCCGATCGATTTCAGGGTCACCACGGTCAGCAGGTAGCTTTGCTCAACCGATTGCCACATCGATTCAACCGGCCCGAGTCGAAATACCATGTCCTCTGGCTCGGGGCGGTAAATGCCAATTCGACCCTGGCTGGCACCGTTTGCATCAATGATGTCAGGTATGACCGCGACCTCAAACTCGCTATCGTCACGCATCACCGTCAAGAGAATTTGTTCTCCCGGTCGTTCGGCGATTGTGCTGGCCAGATCAACCCAGTCATCGATCTCCTGACCATCGAGGGCGGTGACAACATCGCCTGAAATCAGGCCAGCCCGCTCGGCTGGCATGCCGGCAACCGGATCGACAATCCTGGGCGGCGGCGGGGGCGGCCCAATCCCCATGATCGAGGTTATCGGCAGCCCTGCCAGCCTCTGCTGATCAAGCATCCCGAAATCCACCTCGATTTCCTTGACGTCGTTCGCAGTGGTTTCAATCAAGAACTCGGTCTTGCGACCCTGCATTGCCCGATTCATGAGATACAGTTGATGCTGGCGCCAGGCCTTGACTGGACGGCCATCGACTTCTACGAGTCGATCGCCCAGCTGAAAGCCGGCCTGTTCAGCCATGGATTGTTCCACAATCTGCCCAACCACCGGCGGGTAATCCCGGTTGCCAATCATCAATGCCAGCCAAATTGCAATGATTGCGAACAGGAAATTGAACGCCGGACCGGCGAATACAATCAATGAACGCGCCGTGAGGGATTTGCTGTTGAATTCCAGTTCCCGTTCATGCTCGGGAATCGGACCTTCCCGCTCGTCCAGCATCTTGACGTAGCCGCCGAGCGGAATCATGCCAATCGAGTACTCGGTAGGATCGTTTTTTCGATGCCAAGTGAGAATGGGCTTGCCGAAACCAATCGAGAATTTCAGGACCTTGACGCCACACTTTCGAGCAACCCAGAAATGCCCGAATTCATGCACGCCAACAAGAATGACGATCGCAAGGACAAATGCGGAAATCGTGTAAGCAATGCCTTCCAAGATCCTGTACCTGCCTAATGTGTCAGCCCAATGGGGATGACGCCGATCGCCCGTGGAGCATTGACTGGCAAAATGCCCGAGTCTCGCTGTCCGCCTTCAGCGATCGTTCGAGATCAACCTGGTCGTCGATGGGTACATTTTCAATCGCAGTCTCAACCATTTGCACCAGCTCATCGAATCGAATCTGATAATTCAGAAATGCTTCAACCGCAATCTCATTCGCCGCATTCATCACGGTCGGAGCAGTGCCTCCTCGCTCAGCCACTTCCCGGGCAAGCCGCAATGACGGAAATCGAACTGGATCCGGTTGGGCAAAATCAAAACCAGCAAGCTCACTGAAGACAGGTGCATCCACACCCGATTCAATCCGCTCCGGCCATCCCAGTGCATTGGCAATCGGTATTCTCATGTCCGGCCTGCCCATCTGGGCAATCACAGACCCGTCAAGGTATTCAACCATGGAATGAATAATGCTCTGCGGGTGAATGACGATTTCCACTTGCCTGTGGCTGACGTCAAATAGACGACAGACTTCAATCAGTTCCAGTGCCTTGTTCATCATGGTCGCTGAATCAACGGAAATCTTCCTGCCCATGTCCCAGTTGGGATGGGCAATCGCCTGCTCCGGCGTTACCTCATGCATTGTATCAAGATCGATGGTGCGAAGCGGACCGCCCGAGCCCGTAAGCAGAATTTTCCGCACTCCCATCTCATTGGAAATGCGGGGCGATCCCAGTTTTTCAAAGGTGCCAGTCCTTGGCAAACACTGGAATATCGCATTGTGCTCACTGTCTACCGGCAGCAGCAGGGATCCATATTCCCGAGCGAGATCGACGATATATTCGCCCAGCATCACCAATGGCTCCTTGTTGGCGATCAATTGACGTTTTCCAGCTTTGGCAGCCGTGATCACCGGCTGCAGTCCCGCGGCTCCGACAATGCCGTTGACAATTGATTCTGCTGGCCCGCAAGCGATGCTCTTTATTCCCTGCTCGCCCGAGAGCACCTCAATGCCCAGGCCGGCGACACGATGCTGAAGATCTTTGGCCGCAGCCTCGTTTGACATGGCAACAGTCTGCGGAGAAAACCGGACACATTGCTCGTAAATGCTCTCCACGCTGTTTCTTGCAGACAAGGCAGCAACATGAAAACGGTCAGGATGACGGGATACCACATCCAGTGTCGATTGTCCGATTGACCCGGTCGACCCTAGGATTGCAACGCCAATCGTCATCGGACCAGCGACCATCCGGCTGCCGCGATGGGCAAGGCTGCAATCATGCTGTCAATGCGATCAAGGATTCCGCCATGACCGGGGAGAATTCGTCCGCTATCCTTGACTCCGGCAAGCCGCTTGAGGCGACTCTCATACAAGTCCCCAATCACGCTGACGGCAGCAATGACCAGCCCCAGACCAAGCCAAGAAAACCATTGGCCTTCACCGAGATTGAGTATTGCAAAACCGGCAGCCCAAGCCAGTGCAAGGGTACCCGCCACACCGCCAAAAACGCCCTGGATGGTTTTGCCGGGACTTAACGCAGGCACCAGTTTTCGATGACCAAAACTCTTTCCAGCGAAGTACGCAAAAGTATCCGCCGCCCAGACCATCAGCAGCACTGAAATTACGAACTGCGGACCGACATTGGCCCAGCCGTGCATCAGCGCCAGTGCAGACCATGCACCAGACATCAGGATCAGACCCGTTGCATATGAATTTATCACGCTGTGGAATGAATCCAGTCTGTTGACGATGAGGTCAATTCCTATGGTGATCCATGCGAGACTCGAAAGCAGGCAAAGAGCCATGAGCAGGTCCGGATATTCGCGACCCCGGAAAACCAGCACAGCAATTGGAACGGTTGACAACAGAAACACGGTGAGGCTCTGTCTTTTCAGCAAGGACCACTCCCAAAGGGCCAGAATCACGATGCATCCACAAATCAGGTCAAACCAGAAATCACTGACGGTGAGGATCAGCGTGATCACCGCGAATGCCAGTACAGCGGCCGTGATGATGCGTGGCCAGTTCATGCGGTTTCCTTAATCTGCCGCCCTATGTTTCCAAAACGGCGTTGTCTTTCAGCATAATCGTTCAGGGCGATCTCGAAGCGGCCAATATCAAAGTCAGGCCAGTAGGTGTCGGTGAAAAACAATTCGGTATAAGCCAGCTGCCACAGCAGGAAATTACTGATTCGAATTTCACCCCCGGTCCGGATTAACAGGTCCGGATCGGGTAAATCATGCGTGCACAGGTGAGACTGAATCACCCGGTGGGTGATTTCTGCAGCCCCGAGTTCACCGCATTCAACCTTTTTTGCGATGGCCTGACAGGCATTGTATATATCCCACTGGCCGCCATAATTCAGTGCAATGGTCAGGGTCATAGAGCGGTTGTTTCGGGTTTGCCGGCAGGTGCTTTCGATTGATGCCTGGAGTGATTCCGTAAAGCGGGTGAGATCCCCGATCACCGAGAGCTTGATGTCGTTGTCAATCAACAGGCGTGCTTCGGTATCAATCGAGGCACACAGCAAATCAGTCAGCACCCGGATCTCCTGCTGTGGACGGCTCCAGTTCTCGTTGCTGAATGCAAACAGGGTCAGATAACCAATGCCGTGATGCCGACAGTGCTTGACGATTTCCCGAACGGCGTCAACGCCCTTTTTATGTCCTGCTGTTCTGGGCAAGCCCTGTTGCATCGCCCAGCGGCCATTGCCATCCATGATCACGGCTACATGATGCGGCAATGCACCCTGAAGATTCCGGTCCGGGATAACCGGACTTGACACGCTGGATAACTCTTTCATTGCGACCCGGCAGCTAGATGATCGAGGATCGGACAAGTTGTGCTTGCAGTGTGCACCATCTTGCTGTTAATGCATTCCCCAGTCATGCATGATGCCTTATACCTCCATGACCTCATTCTGTTTCTCTTCGACAACCCCGCTAATCTCGTTAACGTACCGGTCGGTCAGGGCTTGCAGTGTTGACTCCATGCCCTTTTCTTCATCCTGGGTAATTTCCTTCTCCTTGAGCAGTTCCCTGACTGTATGGATTGCATCGCGTCTGATATTTCGAATCGCAACCTTGCCATTTTCCCCCTCCTGCCGAACCACTCGAGAGAGTTCGATGCGTCTCTCTTCGGTCATTGCCGGCAGTGGAATGCGCATGACCTCTCCAGCCGTTATCGGATTGAGGCCCAGATCCGATTCCAGGATGGCTTTTTCAACGACTTCCAGCATTTGCTTTTCCCAGGGCTGGACTGTTAATGTCCTGGCATCGGCAACTGAAATCGTCGCCACCTGATTGATCGGAACCTGAGAGCCATAATAGTCCACGCTCAAGTGATCAAGCAGAGCCGTACTGGCACGTCCAGTGCGGATTCGGGACATGCTGTCGCGGGTCGAAGCTACCGTTTTCCGCATTCTCTGCTCAGCGTCCTGTTTGATATCTTCGATCATGTCATGTGCTGGATATTGCGATGAAAATTCCCAGGCAAGTATACTACCAATTTCACAGTCTGCCGGTTCAATATACGGGTGCCTTGACGCCTCTTGGCAAATCCATGAATCCTTGATGAGCCGACTGCCCGGGAAGCCTGCCCCATGCCGATGCAGGCAGGATTTCTGGCCCCAGCCTGCCGGACGGAAAGATGCCTTAACTTCGAACCTGACTCATTACTTCGGCAACAAAGTCATCGCTTCTTTTCTCAAGGCCTTCGCCGACTTCGAATCGAACCATCGCCATGACCTTCGCCCCCTCTGATTCGAGATGTTTTCGCACCTTGATGTCGGGATCCTTCACAAAAGGCTGTTCAAGCAGCGCATTGGCGGAAAGAAACTTGGCAACTTTTCCCTGGACTATTTTTTCGATGGTCTCGGGCGGCTTGCCCGTCTCTTCCGCCTGTGCCTGATAAATCTTTCTTTCATTGTCCATCATGCCCTGATCAACATCCTGTTTGTCAATAAACAATGGAGCAGAGGCAGCAACATGCATCGCAATGTCGAGCTTCAATTGATCGCTGGCCTGATTCAGTGCCACGATTACGCCAATTTTTGAGCCATGCAGATAATGGCCGATCACGCCTCCTGCAGATTCCAGCAGTGCAAAACGCCTAACCGAAATATTCTCGCCCACCTTGGTGATCAGGCCTTGTCGGGCTTCTTCTACAGTGGTGAATCCCGCCTCAGTTGGCCCGCCGGCAATTTCCAGTGTGCCAACATCCGCATTACTGGACGGGCAAGCCTCAAGAATGGCGCTTGCAACCTGATTGCAGAACTCGATGAACGAATCGTCCTTGGCAACAAAATCGGTTTCGCAATTTACCTCAAGCAATACTGAGTGCGAGGCATTCGACCGGCAGGCAATGACCCCTTCTGCTGCAATCCTCCCGGCCCGTTTGGCGGCAGCAGCAGCCCCCTTCTTTCTAAGTTCTGCAATGGCCTGCTCCATGTCGCCCCCGGTCTCTTCCAGAGCCCGCTTGCAATCCATCATTCCGGCTCCCGTCAGTTGACGGAGTTCCTTAATCATTGCAACTGAATATGTCATGATTTAAATTTCTCTTGCAAACTATTGTTATGAGGATAAATAGAGGAATTCGGTCTCTACGGGCAGCCGCTCAGCACAAACTGACTGACCGTCAGGCAAATGGATCTTCGTTCTTGACCTTGGCCGGTGCCGGTTCAACCGGTCGAGTCAGCATTGAACTGCTCTTCAGCAATATTTCACGGACCCGTTCATAACTGATTCCCAGTCGGCCTGAAATATCCTGATGATCCATGCCAGCCTCATGCATATAGCGGATTGCCCCGTCCTGACTCCGGGTACCTGCCACAACCTCCGCCAGAATGTCCTCGACTTTATCCAGGCTGGGCGATACGGCTTTCGAACGGGATGATTCGGATTCGGTAGCCGGCTTTCCGGAAGATTCCATTTCCGATTTTGCGACCCTCCTTCTCACGACCTTCTTTTTGACCACTTGTCTCGGCGCGGCATCCTCAACCAGTTCCTCTCCGGACTCGCCCGCTTTCTGATCATCTCCAGAGTCTTCCTGATCTTCGGACTCGAGAACACCTGACAGATCCATGACCTTGCCCGCTTCTTCGACATCGACAAACTGGTCATCCGCACTCAGGGGGGCTGCGAGCTTTCTCGTCTCATGCGCCTCCTTGATTGCGGTTGACATGGCCTCCAGATACAGGCCAATTGCCTTTGCAGAGTCGTCATTGCCAGGAATCACATAATCGACATTTCCCGGGGGGCAGTTGGTATCCACGACGGCAACCACCGGTATCCCCAGTTTTGCCGCTTCCCTGACCGCAATCTTTTCATACTGGATATCGATGACAAACAGGGCATCGGGCAACCCGTCGAGATTCTTGATTCCGGATAGCGTCCGGTCAAGCTTGACTCTTTCCCGGTCTAGTGACAGTATTTCCTTCTTGCTTAATTTCGCGCTCTCGGCACCGACCATGAAGACCTCGAGATCCTTCAGTCGCGCGATGGAATTCCTGACTGTCTTGAAGTTCGTCAGCATGCCTCCCAGCCAACGATGGTCAACGTATGGGGAATTGCAGTCCAAGGCAGCCTGGCGGACCTGTTTGCTGGCCTGGCGTTTGGTTCCCACGAACAGGACACTGCCGCCCTGCGCCACCACCGAACCCAGATAGTTTCTGGCCTCGTCCAGCATGGGCAAGGTCTTTTCCAGATTGATGATGTGAATTTTATTTCGGCGGCCGAATATGTAAGGCGCCATGGATGGGGACCAGTATCGAGTCTGGTGCCCGAAGTGAACACCGGCCTGCAACAGCCGTCGCATATCAATTGTCATGGATATTCATCCGTATCTTGCATGGGTTGTGACCACCACGGCTACTGTATTCCGACCGGCCTGAAACATGCAGGCCAGCACCCGGGAATACATAATCACCGTGTGCGAATTTCTGCCAGATCGGATACAAATTCACTGCCAATGACAGCAATTGGAATCGACCCGGCTTCCGGAGCGTACATTATAATGGAATCCGGGTACTGAAAACAGAATAATTTTCGCCTCTGACTGAAGGAATGTTTCTGTACGGCATTCTCCCGGCTTTCAGAATGACAGTGAGAAATTCACGGCAACCATGGTTATCCCTGCCCTGATGAGCTAGTTCATGAATCCCCGTCAATTAAGGGTCTGTTCGAAGTGGCAGGCAACTGCATCGCTTGGTGTCTGCACGGCATCAGGCCGATCATGAAAGTCAAGTTGTGTGACGTCATCCAGCATCATCAACTCGACAGCATTGCCGCCCGTTCGGCATATGTCTTGACGTCTTGCGGGATAGCGGCGGCCTCAGAGTGAACCATCAGGGTCGTTTTGCTCTGGATTTCCGCGGTCTTCAGAGCATCGTAACTCAACCAGCCATCCCATGACGCAACATTGATACTTGTTGTCGTAATTCCGGAACCATGCCGTGGTCTGTCCAGATACAGTAAGGAACCTGATACATCAACGAACCTTCATTGGCCAGGCTGGCCGCCTCCAGATAAACAGGCGCGCTTGGAGCTTTCTGCCCGTTTGGCAGCCTGAATCAGGTTGTTGGCGGATGCTTCCCCTCCGTCAACATTGTTGACGATCTCCCGGTGATGCAGTGCTGAGCAAATGACTCGATATTCGGGTTTGTCGCTGCTGCACCGCTCATGTAACCCTCTGAAGCACATATGCCCAGTCCTGCAAGTCTGGCATTATCGATTTCAGGACGAGTGACCAGATGGTTGATTGCCGCGTTGATGCCTTCGGTTTTCGTTTTGCATCTTCCAGAAACCCGATGCTGTCGCTGGATTCGACCCACCCTGGAAATCAAGTACCAGGGCCAAGTATCCACGTTCTGCCAATTCAGCAACATATATGGCTGGCATCGGCTCCTTGACAGTTTTCCATGCGCCGGGTACCGCTGCACTGGGCAGTTTATCGCCCTCGCGACAGTCATAGGGAAAGAACAATTTTCCGACCAGAGACTGGTTCTGGCCTGGGAATGAGACGGACTTTTGCATAATAGCTCCTACTCGGCAGTTGAAAATAAAGGCAATACGCATGATATTGCCACGTAACGGAGAAATTTATTCATCGGTTGTATGATTAAGCCAAGTGTGCATCTGTTCGGATAATTTGCCTGAAAAAACAGTATCCCGCTGAACCGGCTGGCTTGTTTGTTTAGGATTCCTGCCTTCTTGCCGGGCAATCGGATTCCGGTCCCCAAATAATCAGCCACTCGGATCATCTCTCGGCCGGGCCGCTTCTCTTCTCTATGGCGTCGAGAATCAACATGGAAGGCAACGGCCCCTGAGCCGGCATGATTATTTTAGGACTTGGCATATCTGATGAATTGGCCTAAACATTCCAGGCTTCCTTGATTATGATGTCTTCGCACCATGGGGCTGGCGGCTTATAATTGCTGCTTGCGAAAAAGAAACGGTTTACAAATGGCAGTCACTATCAAAACCCCAGAGGAAATCCAGAAAATGCGAGTCGCCGGGCGATTAGCGGCTCAGGTACTTGAGATGATCGGACCTGAGGTCAAGCCCGGCGCAACTACGGATACTCTGAACTACCTATGCCACGACTACATTGTCAATACGCAAAAGGCAATCCCTGCCCCGCTGAACTACAAGGGGTTTCCGAAATCCATCTGTACATCAGTCAACCATGTCGTCTGTCACGGCATACCCAGTGATAAAATGCTCAAGACTGGAGACATCATCAATATTGATATCACCGTCATCAAGGATGGTTATCATGGAGATACCAGTCGCATGTTTTTTGTCGGCGAACCTTCGATTCGAGCACGTCGCCTCTGTGAAATCAGCCATGAAAGCATGTATCGGGGCATCAGGATGGTTCGCCCCGGTGCCCGGCTCGGGGACATTGGGCACGCTATTCAGAAGTATGTCGAGTCCAATGGCTTTTCCGTAGTCAGGGAATACTGCGGACATGGGATCGGTCGAGGCTTTCATGAGGATCCGCAGATTCTGCACTACGGCACACCGAACACCGGCATGGAAATCGCTGAAGGCATGACATTCACAATTGAACCAATGGTCAATGTCGGCAAAAAGGAAACCCGGCTACTCGGCGATGGCTGGACGGTAATTACCCGGGATAAAAGCCTGTCTGCGCAATGGGAGCACACGATCCTGGTGACTGCTGATGGCTATGAAATTCTGACACAGCCATGAATCGACTCAGCCATTCCGAAATTTTTGATGAGACCCGGCTGAGCGAGGTCACAGCGGATTCAGCGGATGGAGTTGAGGCTTTCAGCGACCTCATCTACCGGGGCCATAATGTGCTGTCGGAATACCACCTTTCAGGCGGCCGTTCCGATATCCTGTGCAAGCAGCGGGTCTGGATGACCGACAGAATTCTGATCAGGGCATGGAAACAATCCACAAACGGGTTCGACTGTACCGATAGCTTATCGTTAATTGCAGTCGGGGGCTATGGAAGGAAAGAGCTGAATCTCGCATCAGACATTGACCTCTTGTTTCTGATGCCGGGGAAAATCAAGGATTCGCACAAACAGCACATCGAGAAATTTGTGCGGCTTTGCTGGGATATCGGCATCAAAATCGGGCACAGCGCGAGAACTCTTCCTGATTGCGTGAAACTCGGCAAGCAGGATCTGACGATTGCCACGTCAATGATGGAAATGCGATTGCTGGAAGGAGACCAGAAATCTTTCGATCAGGTCAACGCACGAATGCGGCGAAAGGATATCTGGCCTCCAGACAAGTTTTTCCAGGCCAAAATGCAGGAGCAATGGCAAAGACACCTTCGCTACGGTGAAACGCAGTTCAATCTGGAACCCAATCTCAAGGAGAGTCCGGGCGGCCTGCGTGATCTGCACATGATCGGCTGGATCACTAATCGATACTTTGGCACAAGGCGTATTGAGGACCTGGTTGAGCACTCCTTCATTACCGAACAGGAATACCGCACCCTGATGAACTCCCGAAACTTTCTGTGGAAGCTTCGAAATGGGCTGCATGCACTCGCTGGTCGATGCGAGGATCGATTGCTGGTTGACTTACAGCGCGATCTGTCAAGTCAGCTTGGATACCATGATGATTCAACCCGGATGGGCGTTGAGAAACTCATGCAGCAGTACTACAGAACTGCCAAGGAGATTCAGATACTGAATGAGACCGTGCTGCAGCACTTCGATGAGGTTCTTCTAAACAGGAAGCCGCCGATTGTCCGCAAAATCAATCAACGGTTCAACCAGATCGGCAAGCTCCTGCAAATTTCCAGTCAAAAAGTCTTCGAGCGCCACCCCAGTGCCCTGCTGGAGCTGTTTCACGTCATGCAGCACAATCCGGAGCTTGCCGGGGTGGAAGCGGCGACAGTCCGCAAGCTGAGGAGCAGCCTGCATCTGATTGACAGCAATTTCAGAAAAGATCCGGAAAATCGTCGTCTCTTTCTCGAGATATTCAAACACCCATTGGGATTGACGCATTCCTTAAGGCGCATGAATACCTATGGGGTGCTGGGCCGGTTCTTTCCAGAATGGGGAAAGATAGTCGGCCAGATGCAGCATGACCTGTTTCACATTTTTACGGTTGATACCCATTCGCTGTTCGTGGTCAGAAATCTGCGGCGATTGATGATGGACGAATACCGACACGAGTTTCCAATCCTCTCGGATATCATCAGCAAGCTAAACCAGCGCGAACGCCTATTCCTGGCAGCGCTGTGTCATGACATCGGCAAGGGCAGCGGCCGGGATCATTCGGAAGTCGGCGAGAAAATAGCACTGTCGCTATGCCGCAGGCTGGGCATGAATGAATACGATTCGGGCTTTGTAAGCTGGCTGGTTCGCCATCACCTCCTGATGTCGTTTACCGCCCAGAAAGAGGATACTTCGGACCCACGAATTGTTGAACGTTTTGCCGAACAGGTAGGCGATCAGGAGCACCTCGATAATCTCTATCTACTCACTGTAGCGGACATACGAGGCACCAGCCACACTCTATGGAACGAATGGAAAGGAAGGCTTCTTAGCAACCTCTACCATGCCACATCAAGGCTATTTCGCTCTGGACTGGGTTCCACTGCGGCAATTGGACAACGCGTGGAGCAACGGAAACACGCCATTCGCAAGCTGGTCGACCCTGGAATCGACAACTGTCGCCTCAACAAGTTCTGGGCACAGATGGATGAGGAATATTTTCTGCGCAATGCCCCGATTACTTCGGCCTGGCAGGCAGAGCAAATCTGCAATGCCTCGCTGTCGGACCTGCCTTTGGTGGCCGCTCGCTATCGCCCGGAAATCGATGCTGAGCAAATCCTGATCGTAACTCCCGAGCTTGAAGATCAGCTAGTGCGGGCGACTGCGGCACTGGACAGTCTGCGTCTGGGGATCCTCGATGCACGCATGCACCACACCAGCTCAGGCCTGAGTATCATGATCTTCATTGCCACCAATGACGAACCCCGCCCAATTACCGACCAGGCCATCGAACAGCAGCGCGAAAAGTTGCGGCGGTCCATGTTGTCGTCCGTGAATGGATACAGCCCTGTTGCATTGAATCTGCCGAGAGTCAAGAAGCAGTTCAAGGTTCCCACGCGCGTGGTGTTCGAGGACAATAAAGACTTAGGCCATACGACCATGGAGGTCACATCGCAGGATCGGCCCAGTCTGCTGTACAATGTATCCCGCGCCCTGTTTGAGCATAAGATTCGCCTGGTCTCGGCCAAGGTCTCAACGCTTGGCGAGAAAGCTGAGGACACTTTTTTCATCACTGACCGGGATGGATTCCCCATGTCTGACCTGCGGCAAAGATCATTTCTCGAGTCACGGATTAAATCTCTGCTCAACTAGATGGATGAAGCAAAACTTCTGGCAGTCAGCCAGTTTCTGGCCAATTCAGGGTATGCGGGATGCAAAATAACGAGCCTTGTTCCAGATGCTTCCTTTCGCCAGTATCATCGTCTGGAGCGTGATGGACAAAAGGCCATGCTGCTGGATGCTCCACCCGACAAGGAAAATCTTCGAGACTTTATCTCGATTAGCACTCATCTGCAAAAACTTGGAATCCGATGCCCGAAAATCTATGACCATGACATGGCTCTGGGGTTTGCCCTTATTGAAGATTTGGGGGACCTGACCTTTACCCGGCTTCTGAATGAAAGGGCTGACGAGACTGCACTATACACACAGGCGATCCATGTATTGGCCAACTTGCACAACAATCCAACGGCATGCGACATTAAACTCCCGTACTATGATTGGCGGCATTTCATCGATGAGGCACTATTGTTTGTGGACTGGTATCTGCCGTTGGCCGCAGGAGAGCGCATGCCTGAAACAGACAGGGATGCATTTATTGAAGAATGGTTTGAAATCCATGACAGACTATCTCCCCTGGAGGACAGCCTCGTGCTTCGCGATTACCATGTCGACAATCTGATGCAGGTCGGAAATGATTGCGCGGTACTGGATTATCAGGATGCACTGATTGGATCCTGCTCCTATGACTTTATCTCTCTGCTTGAAGATGCGCGCCGGGATATTTCACGCGAGCTGTTCGACAGCATGATCGAATTATATTGGTCACTGAGGGACGAGCAGGTTGACCGCAAGAATTTCCGGCAGCATTGCTCTATATTCGGCGCCGCACGACACATGAAGATTGCCGGCATATTTACCCGGCTCTGGGTAAGAGACAACAAGCCAGTCTACCTGAAACACCTGCCCCGAGTTATCGGCTATATTTCAAGATCGCTGCATGACCCCAAGCTGAAGCGAATCCAGAAGTGGCTTTCCAGTCTGGGTGTCGAATTGCGTACAATCAGTCCCGCATTGAGTCGAGAACAGCTATTGGAAATATGCCAGTCACCTTGAGCATCTGCGTTCGCATCAATAAGCATGCATCAGAATCCAGTTCATTCACCTGCACAAGCCCCTATCATGAGTGATATCCATTACCGCCATCGCAAATTCAACACAAGAGACACCTATCCCAACCAGAAACTCGACAATGACCTATGTCAGGTGGTTTGCGCAAAAGGCACCCTGGTTTTTGTGCGAGGCCAGGTTGGGCAGGATATCGATGATTTCAAGAGCATTGCCGAAGAAAGTGCCTATGCACAGGCTGATCGAGCGATGCAGAATGTAAGTCAATTGCTTGAAGAGGTCGACTCCAAGCTTGAGCATATCTGCCGGATTCAGGTCTATATCACCGACCGAAAGTACCGCGATGACGTCTATCAGGCAATTGGCAAGTGGTTGAAAGGAGTTTATCCGGTATCGACCGGGCTAGTTGTCCAGGGCCTGGCAAGACCGGAGTGGGTTATGGAGATTGAGGCAACCGCAGTGATTCCTGAACCCGAATAGCAAGTGGGCTTCTACATTACGACGGTTGCAAATCCGAGATGCTGAATCGCTGGGGGACGCCTTCAAGCAGCTTCGCTTCCCAGTCAATGGCAGATTTACAGATCGTTTCAAGTTTGTTGTGCTTGGGGGTCCATTCCATCAGATTCCGAATCCTGTCTGAATTAGCAACCAGCCGGGGCGGGTCTCCGAGTCGCCGTGCTTCGATATCGACCGGAAAATCACGCCCGCTCACCGACTTGACACAGTCTATGACCTCTCTGACGCTGTAGCCACGCCCATAACCGCAATTCAGCATGATGCTTTGATTTCGGTTTTTAATGTAGTCCAGCGCCTTCAGGTGCGCGTCGGCAAGATCATCCACATGTATGTAGTCCCGGATACATGTACCATCTGGCGTGTCATAGTCATCTCCAAAGATAGACAGGCCTGGCCTTAGGCCGCAGGCAGCTTCCGATGCCAGCTTGATCAGGTGTGTGGCATTGCGGGTTGACTGTCCCAATCTTCCCTGCATGCTGGCTCCGGCAACATTGAAGTATCGCAATGCTGCATATCTGAACGTTCCATGCGTTGACTTTGCGATATCTTCAAGCATCCACTCCGTCATCAATTTGCTCCTGCCATAGGGATTGATGGGGCACAATTCATCATTTTCATGAACCTGCCGGGAATCTGGAATGCCGTAAACTGCCGCGCTTGAAGAGAACACGAGCTGATTGACCTGATGATCAATGCAGGATTTGATAAGGTTCAATGATCCAAGTACATTGTTGTTAAAATACTTGGAAGGATTCTGCACTGATTCCGGAACTACGATATGTCCGGCAAAGTGAATCACCGAATCGATTTCATGATCAACCATTGCTTTGGATATCCCCTCTCGGTCATGGATATCCAGATGCAGTAATGAGGCTTCTTCAGGGACTGCCCAAGCGTGACCGGAATAGAGATTGTCAATCACGCAGACGTAGCAGCCTGCCTGAAGCAATTTCAAGACGGTATGCGACCCGATATACCCGGCCCCGCCGGTGACCATTACCCTGTTTTTCATGATGTGACTGTCAATCTTTCCACCGGGTGAAAGCATGATGCTAACTTAGTCGTATTAATATGCAGTTTTTCAAGCATGTGCAGCTTCTCTCCCCATCCTGATAACCGAGACTCGATACTTTAGCAAAGCGATCATGACCAGGTTGCCGCTACCAGAACAGGACAGTGACAAAGAGGCCTGCATTGGGCAACGATTCAAGAGCCTTAATCTTCTCACACAAAACAGGGCGGCTACAGGGAAGCATGAAGTTGGCAAACAATGTAGCCAGTGGCAGGTTTCGAACCCTGCTAGCACTGGCTGCTTATGGCTAGCGTCTCATCCGGTATCGCGAACCTCTACAGGCTACCAGCTGCTATTATATGCGTGCTGGTAATAACCGCTTACATTCAGCAACCAAAATATCCAAATCAATGAAGACAAGAGCCCTGAATTGAATGATCATGATCGGGTAAAAGCAGCGGTATGGACCATCAACTCTCCAGTCTTGGTCCATGTAGCCGGAATATTTCAGGGTAAAGCACGTCATTCGGCCTTGAATACAATGCCTTTGAAAATCCAGTTCACGGTAAGCGGGCATTTACTATAATCCGACAGGTCACTGGTTCTACAGGCGCAGCCTCCAGAATAAACAACCAGCGATCAGTAAAAGTGAATGAAGATTCCATAAGGAATACTGGAAATCCCAAACATGGACAAGAAACTCAAAATCATGGTGTCTTTAACCGTATACGGTGTTGAGGAATTGCTTGACCGGGTCTATTCTCTTCTGACTGCATTTGGATATGAGGTTTGGATGTCCCACAAAGGCACAATACCGGTATCTTCTGATGAAACAGCCTTTGATAGCTGCCTGAAAGCAGTAGAACAGTGTGATCTTTTTTTGGGGATCATTACGGCCCAATGTGGGAGTGGGCTGGACCAGTCCGGCCTGTCAATAACCCACAAGGAAATGAAAAAGGCTATCGAGCTGGGCAAACCCCGCTGGCTTCTGGCCCATGATGAAGTTATTTTTGCCCGTCGCTTCCTGATTGATCTGGGGTACAGGTCCAGAGAAGATAGAGAGAAGCTTTCCCTGCAAGACGGGGCGACATCAATAACGAATTTGCAAGTCATCGATCTTTATGAAGATCAACCATGGAGCAATTGCCTTTGAGTGACCGGCAAGGAAACTGGGTCCAGAAATTCGACCGCGATGCTGATGCCGGCCTGTTTGTTGTGGCCCAGTTTTCCCGTTATCAAGATGTTGAAAACCGATTAATTGAGCACTTTCGAGATACCGGCAACATCCCAGATGATTCGTAAAAATAATGAGTAACGCTCCATCCCAGATCCAGCAGTTCCTTTCAGCAGAAAATAGCCAAAACCAGGAATTTCTGAAGACGGCTGATCCTGAGCAATGCGGCAGACGTGTTGCTAGCGAAATATCCATCTCAGCGGCATCCTCAAACACGCATCCGCGCCGTTTGCTATCTTCATAAATTCGATAACCGGTATATTGATCTGCAACATTTTGATGGACCAATAGCCGAAGTGATCGAGCAATTAATCACTTTTGTCTTGCGCAACACTCCCATCCGTGCATACTTTTCCAGTACAGACAGTCAACGCCAGGATATTTCAGAGTATCCTGAATATGCTGTCAGAGAAGCAATTGTGAATGCTGCCGCCCATCGCGATTATGGCAATTTTGCCGGTGGCATCAAAGTGGAAATTAATCCATATCAGGTCAAAATATGGAATTCTGGAGAATTTCCAAAGGGTATAGATCAACAGAGTATCGAGCATGGGCACCTTTCGATACTTCGTAATCCCGACATCGCACATGGCTTGTATTTGCAAGGCTACATGGAAAAACCTGGTCGAGGCAGTATAGCCATTCAAGAAGCTTGTAAGCAAGCTGGGCTACCACCGCCTAAATGGGAGTCAGCGCCTACAACCGGTGTTACCCTGACTCTCCTTGCTACGGAAGTCACCACGGAAGTTGAAAAACTTATCAGCGTAATGACCGCCGAACACGGGAGGGATCAGCTGATGGGCTTGATAGGACTAAACAATGCTGAACATTTTCGCAAATCTTATATCAAACCTGCATTAGAGATGGAACCACCCATGGTTGAAATGACTATTCCGGATAAGCCAACAAGCAGCAAGCAAAAATATCGTCTGACTTTGGTAGGTCAACGAGTAAAAAACCAAATGGCCTACAAGTCATGAGATCCGAATTGAAATATCTCTTGCAACATGAAATGAATATCTGCCACGGGTTATGGAAGAAAGATTGACATCCTCTTTAGCGATATTGTTCACTGAGATCCTATCGACAGCGCGTTTTGCAGTCAAGCCCAGTTAGAAACCCTGATCTAAAAAGATCCTTGATTTGTCGGGTTAGTTATGCTGGCTATGACTCCCCAATTCCACTCTGAAGTGCAACACCCTGGTGAGGAAGGGCATGCTGCAAACGGCCAGCAGGCGGATGACAGTCTCCATATCAGATAAAACGGAGAACTGTCATTTGCAAAAGCTGCCGCTAGCTGGCCTATGGCGACGATGCTGGATCAAGTCCCTGATGTCCAGAGGCGACTCGATTCGGGAGATTGCCCGATGCCTGGGCCGGAGTGCGGCCACGGTCAGCCGCGGAGGGCACGGCTACCGCCACAAGCAGGCTCAGGACAAGGCCCAGCGCCTGCCGGCACAGGGCTTCAAGCGTTACGCGCAAGCTGACGGATGTGCTGTAGCAGCGCATCCGTGGCCTGCTGGGGAGGACGGAGTCCAGAACAGATCGAGGGTCGCCTGAAGCGCATGGGCGAGGATGGGCCGGGAGTGGATCTGCTGCCAAGGTGCGGGCGGACCGCGAGGCGGACGGAGACCTGTACCTGTGCCTCCGGTGGCGGGGGAAGAAACCGAACTGGCGGGGCCGTCCGTCGCGCACCTTCAAGACCGTGGTCAACCTCATCGGCAATATCCATACCGATACAGGACTTCGGGTCAGTGACAGACTGGATGCAGGAAAATACCCGAAGGGCATGGAAGGCGACGAATGCAGAGACGGGGCCCTCTCGCTGCATCGCGACCCTTTCCACGGCGACTGGAACTATGAACTTCGCCCCCGGAAAGTTGACAAGTTAATTTAGATCAGTCTCCTAAGTTTTGAAAAATCTGCCATCGGCGGACAGGTTACGACTCGGACAGCTGGGTAAACGGAGTTGAGATAAAGACTTGTTTTGCGGTTTGGACTGCTCCTACGGTGTCCGAGATATTCATAATATTCGACTGCACTGCGTTCATCGAAACAGTGCCAGTTGAGGCTTAACACCCTATCCTGAAATAACAGAAAAGGCCCCCATATGGGGGCCTTTTCTGTCTGAAAAGACCAGTATGGCTACATCATGCCGCCCATGCCGCCCATATCAGGCATTGGAGGTGCCGGCTTTTCCTCAGGAATTTCAGCAATCATGGCCTCGGTAGTTACCAGGAGTCCAGCGATCGAAGCAGCATTCTGCAATGCGGCTCGAGTGACCTTGGTGGGATCCAGAATTCCCATCTTGATCATGTCGCCATACTCTCCAGTGCTGGCATTGTAGCCATTATTCCCTTCTTGAGAGAGCACATTGTTCAGCACTACCGAACCGTCATCACCTGCATTGTTGACAATCTGGCGAAGAGGTTCTTCCAGAGAACGCAATACGATATTGATGCCATGTCCTTGATCGGAATTATCTCCTTCAAGTTCCTTGATCCCCTCGACACAACGAACCAATGCAGTGCCTCCGCCTGGTACAACGCCTTCTTCGACAGCCGCACGGGTAGCATGCAATGCATCTTCAACACGAGCTTTCTTTTCCTTCATCTCAACTTCAGTTGCGGCACCAACCTTGATGACGGCAACACCGCCAGCCAGTTTGGCAACACGCTCCTGCATTTTTTCCTTGTCGTATTCTGAGGTTGCTTCCTCGATCTGCACTCGAATCTGGGATACCCTGCCTTCGATATCCTGCTTCTTTCCAGCGCCATCAATAATGGTGGTATTTTCCTTGCTTACCTGAATCTTCTTGGCCTGACCAAGATGCTCAAGGCTTGTCGTGTCAAGACTCATCCCAACTTCTTCGCTAATCACTTGACCGCCGGTCAAAATGGCAATATCCTGAAGCATGGCTTTTCTGCGATCTCCGAAACCGGGCGCTTTCACGGCACATACTTTCACAATGCCACGTATGTTGTTGACTACGAGAGTTGCAAGCGCTTCGCCATCTACGTCTTCAGCAATGACCATCAACGGACGACTCGATTTCGCTACGCCCTCAAGTACTGGAAGCAAATCACGAATGTTGGAAATTTTCTTGTCGTGAATCAGCAGGTATGGGTTCTCCAGTTCTACTGACATGCTGTCCTGATTGGTCACGAAGTAGGGAGACAGATAGCCTCGGTCAAACTGCATGCCTTCGACAACTTCAAGATCGTTGTCCAGTGCATTGCCTTCCTCTACTGTAATGACGCCTTCCTTGCCTACTTTTTCCATCGCATCAGCAATCAGGTCACCAACCTGCTGATCTGCGTTTGCAGACACTGTGCCGACCTGAGCAATTTCCTTGTAATCGGTACAGGGCTTGGAAATGGATTGGAGGTGCTCTACTGCGACATTGGTCGCCTTGTCGATTCCTCGCTTAAGATCCATGGGATTCATTCCCGCGGCGACTGACTTCAGCCCTTCATGAACCATGCATTGAGCAAGCACAGTAGCCGTTGTGGTGCCATCGCCAGCGACATCTGATGTCTTGGATGCCACTTCCTTGACCATCTGGGCTCCCATGTTCTCAAGCTTGTCTTTAAGCTCTACCTCTTTAGCAACGGAAACACCGTCTTTGGTTACAGTCGGTGCTCCAAACGATTTATCTAGAACGACATTTCGTCCTTTCGGGCCAAGCGTGACTTTCACAGCCTCAGCCAGAGTATTGACGCCCTTAAGCATACGAGATCGAGCGCTTTCTCCGAAAACTACTTCTTTAGCAGCCATTGTTTTAAATCCTCTTTATGTAATTCTGAATTAACTGATTAACCTTCCAAGACGGCCATAATGTCGTCTTCGCGCATCACGAGTATGTCTTCTCCGTCAATTTTGACTTCAGTACCCGAATATTTTCCGAATAGAACCGTATCGCCAACCTTGACATCAACTGCTCGGACTTGACCGTTATCAAGCTTTTTGCCGTTTCCAACAGCTATAACTTCCCCTTTCATGGGTTTTTCTGTTGCGGTATCCGGAATCACAATGCCGCCGGGGCTGGTACGCTCATCTTCGGTTCGTCTGACGACAACCCGATCATGAAGTGGACGCATTTTCATTTGATCAAATCTCCTGTTTATGATTTGTAAAATATTAATAAGTGATAGAACCATTCACGCTCGCTGGAGACAAATAAACAGAGATTGTAAGTCACCGTTTAATTAGCACTCGCAACGAGTGAGTGCTAATAGTGGTGGTCACTCGGAAGATTTCAAGTGTTGGCCGCAAATTTTTGTGAATTTATTCACGGGGCAAGGCTTGCATAGCCATTACCGATAATTGCAGTTATCGTTAATAACACAATTCAGGAATAACCCGGAAAGCCCCATGAAAGAACTCACTACAATCGCAAACCTGATCACCAAAGAGCAAGCCGAAACCGCCGGCATCGTGTTTGACGCACTCGCTCCAAACACTCGAAGGGGCATACGAAACCAATTTGAAAGCATTAACCGCTTGGATTGGCAATGAGCAATTAACCGATTCCAAACTGGCCGAATACCTGCAATACACTTTTGATTGCGGGAAAAGCCCCGCCAGCTTGAGAATGATCACCGCAAGCGTTCAATGGCTATACACCTCAACCGACCAACCCTCCCCTGTTGGCAAGCGGTGCAAAGCCAAGATTAAGAAACTATCGGAAGCTGGTCAGACCGCGGCAGAGGCCAAACCAAGCCCCTTACCTACGACAATGCGGTAGCCATGCTCACGATTGGCAATGAACTGGATCGCGCAATCGTAGCCCTTGCCTTCATGACCGGGTTAAGACGCTCCGAGATTGCCGACCTCACTTGGAACGAACTTGAGGTATCCGAAAACGATACCTTGCTTATTCATGTGCGTAAATCGAAAACCAACCGCGCCGGTGAAGATACCGATATCCGATTACTGAAAAACGGCTTTGCCGGGGCGGTGCGGAACCTGCGAGACGGCGCAAGTGAACATGGTCCGGTTATCGGTCTCAAAGCACAACGGGGGCAGTAGCCAAGTTTCTCTAACAGCAGGTTTCACTTGCTCCAGCGTGAATCTTTACCCACTCGCAAGGGGTAAGCCAAAGATTCAAGCTGGAGGCATAAGAAGATGGTCAGGCAAGGGCGTTTATCTCTGGATCATCAGTCGCATGGCGATCTAAACATTTCGACTTTCAAGTTAGGATAACGCTTTTCCATGTTGGGTTATGGCCAATTTGTCAGCACTTAGGATTTTCTAAAAAATCTTCAAGTGGAATCGGTTGCGTTGACATTTCCACTAGAGCGACACGGGGTTGATTGATATACGAATCTCGGGTTATCCCGCTGATATTACGAATACCACAGTGGGCAGGATTTTCCTCTGTTGCTTCTTCGGTAATTGTAAACATTATACAATCAGCATCATCTTTTCGATTGCGGACACGACCGCAATTCCATTGAATTGAATATGCATCTTCCCTTTTAATGGTCTCACCGTTTGCCTTCTCCGCCTGCCGATTTGCTGTTTGTCGTTCAACATCAGGTCTAATTATATCTGTGCGTGAGACGCTTATATACGATTCATTGCCCTTCAAGTCTTGTTTGCGAAATGCCGATGACTTTAATTGACCATCAGAAAAATCATCTGGGCACCAAACCAAATGATGCAAATTAATGCCATTTCCTAGAGGATTTGACACGCTAGCTATTAAGAATCTTCAGGAAGTCGAGGTTCAGCTGATCACCAATACGATCTTCGTCAGCACTCGCCATCTCGCCACGTTTGTTTGAAATAAAAAACGAATAAGTTCCGTTATCATAAACAGTCAGATCAGCACTTACCTGGTTATCAAACCAAGAAAATGAAAATGTTCCTTCAAAATCCAAACCAATCATTGGATGCTTCGTGATTTGTGCAATTACTAACTGCTGAAGCAGTTTTTTAGCATACTGTTTTGCATCTTCATTTGGAGCTTTGCTTTTCGGCCCTTTCCATCCGTTTTGGCGGCGGCTTAAATTTTCTATTTGGCGTTCTAGTTCGTGGTGCCACTGTAAGGATGGAGCAGCGGATGTAAAGCTGATTATGTGGGCGGATGAAGAGTTTTGGAATGTATGATCAGTTATGTACTTATCATCATTTGCAAAACTAGAAAACGAACTGCAAGCCGTGGTTATTGTTATCGTTGCAAGAGCACAACAGGTGTTGGAAATTGGCATTATTTTCGCCTTTTTTTTCAAGCTGTTTGGAGTACTGACGATAGTTGCAACAATCTGATGCTTTATGCTATAAACTGGATTATTGTCTTTATCATGCTTGCCTTCAAATCTTGCAACATCTGTAATAATTGGCTTGATTCTCAGCACCGTACCATCGGACAAAGTTAATTTACTCCAATGTTCTACAGATTTTTCAACCTCTACTGTAGTTGCCGAGCATATACTTCCATCTATCCAATCAATTTTGATTTTTTTCTGTCATAACACATATTCCACAACAAAAAATGTCTTCCAACTAGTCTTCCAACTATTAGGTTGACATGATTATTTTAATTCCCCAGTTCCACTCCGAAGTGCAACACTTCCCCCTGTCTGTCCATGAAGGCGTAGCCTCATGGACAGACAGGGGGGGGGGAATCAGGGTCGCGAGGCATCCGGTCAGCCTCCGAAACGGAGACAGTCTCGACTTTCCGGCATTGCAGGCGACGCAATCCGGCCCTGCAAGGCCTGCAGCAGGCCCTGCAGGCGTGCGTATCCAGCGCCCGCCATTGCGGACGCGGCG
>JAPOSW010000047.1 GCA_026709505.1 Gammaproteobacteria bacterium
GCCGCCCATGCCGGAAAAACTCCTGAAACTCGGCTTATGATTAGTGGTAATTAGGAAATCTTATGAAGAATTTCTTCAGAAAGCCGAGTCGCTGGTCAGGAAGATGCAAGGTAGAACAAGTGCAGAAGAGCACCCTTCCGTACTGAATGGTCATCCGCTAGCAGCCGTGTTGTTCAACAACCTGCCCAGTATTCCAGCAGACAGTTTTCAGTTTCCCCAAGACGTTGACAAAAGGGCTGACCTGTCGCTTGAAATTGAGCGTGTCATGCGTGAGAGTGCTCCTGCAGGCTGGAAGGGTGATGATATACGGGAGAGACAAATCCTCAATGCATTGTTCCCGCTCTTCAATCGCGACAGCACCGCGACAGAAGCGATATTTGACATTATCAGGAATCAACCGGACGAAGCATGACTGAAATTATTAAGATCTGTGATTTGTCAATTGCGGTGACAGGAAAGGACATCAAAAATGTTCACCTCTCGGTTCATCCGCCGGACGGTCGCATAACGATGTCTGTTCCTGTGAAAACTCGACTTGAGGTAGCCCGTGCCTACGCTATCACAAGACTCGCCTGGATACGAGAGCAACAGGAAAAGTTGCACACTCAGGCACGAGAAACACCGCGGGAATTTATTGAACGAGAAAGTCACTATCTCTGGGGGCGGCGCCATTTGCTAAGTATTGTCGAGCGTGATGCTAAACCATCCGTAACAGTAGACCACAAGCGAATCATGCTTAGTGTACGACCGGGTAGCGACCGTGCCAAACGGGCATCGGTTATCCACGATTGGCACAAGTCTTTGCTACATGAATTCATTCCCGCGCTTATCAGTAAATGGGAGCCAAAACTAGACGTAAAGGTCAAATCCTATTTTCTGCAAAGGATGAAGACCAAATGGGGGAGTTGCAATCATGAGGTTGGGCATATAAGGTTCAACACCGAACTCGTCAAGAAGCCGAAAGATTTAGTCGAATATGTTGCAGTACATGAAATGCTCCACTTGATGGAACCAACTCATAACGATCGTTTTATCTCATTGCTTGACAGGCATTTTCCTACATGGCAGGAAGCCCGATCGGAGCTTAATGAATTGCCATTGTGTGCAGAAACATGGGGCGAGGTTTGACATGTTCGCTTCACGCAACCAATTGCTTGAGAGGGTTAGGCTTGGGGAAGACAACTTTCTGGAGTTGAAAGAAGTTCGCTTTGCGGGAGACAAAATACGCGGGCCAAGGCAGGACGATCTTGCCGATGAGTTCGCTGCATTCGCCAACTCACGAGGAGGGGAACTTCTATTGGGTGTCCATGACGAAACTCGCGAGGTGTCTGGAATCCCTATCGAGCAGCTAGACGCAGTAGAAGCCTTGGTGAAACAGGCATGTGAAGATTCACTAAAGCCACCCGACTTCCCCATAATCGAACGCATGACCCTGCCAGATAGCGCAGGAGATGAAAAGGCAGTTTTGCGTGTGGAGATTCCTCGAAGTCTAAATGTTCATCAGAGCCCGGGAGGGTATTTTCATCGTGTTGGTTCATCAAAGCGACAAATTCCTCCCGACTATTTGGGGACTTTGTTCCAACAACGAAGCCAGTCAAGGCCTATACGATTTGATGAAACTCCCGTTTCTAGTGCAACAATCAATGAATTGGATGAGACGCTATGGAATCGCTTTGCCACACCACTTGCCGGCGATTCTAATGAGCAGTTGCTTTCCAAACTTGGCATGGCTGCACAAGACCATGAGGGTATTTGGCGGCCGACAGTGGCCGGAGTATTACTGGCCTGCCGACAGCCTGAAAAGTTGCTCCATAATGCATTCATTCAGGCAGTCGCTTACCGTGGGACTGAAATATCGCCACAATCAGAAAAACCTTATCAGAGAGATGCTAGAGATATCACGGGACCCCTGGATCATCAAATTTTTGAGGCATGTGATTTTGTCCGAAAAAACATGTGGGTAGCCGCTAGAAAAAGACCACAAGGTGGGCGTGTGGATATGCCGCAGTTTGATATGCTGGTTATTTTCGAAGCAATAACAAATGCTGTCGCCCATCGGGATTATTCAATGTACGGCAGTAAGGTAAGACTTCGACTGTTTGAAGACCGTCTGGAAATCTATATACCTGGTTCTTTGGTGAATACGATGACTCTTGAAAGCCTCCCATACAGGCAAGCTGCAAGAAATGCAGCAATCACAAGCCAGCTGGCGCGCTGCCCTATTGAGAAAGAAGACTTCATCGGTCATCGAACCCACATAATGGACAAGCGGGGAGAAGGAGTGCCGTTTATTCTCTCTGCAAGTGAGCAACTCTCCGGAAAACTGCCCGAATATCGACTGATTGACAATTCCGAGTTGTTGCTAACCATCCATGCCGCTGGTCGTCCCGGACCAGAGTGATGGCCTGAAATTGCACCGGGACTGATCAAATCACGCCGCTTTCACGCATCTCGGCAATCTGGGATTCTTGATAGCCAAGCATCTCCTCTAGAATTTCTTCAGTATGCTCGCCAAGCAGGGGAGCCCGTACCACCTCAACCGGAGAATCCGACATCTTGATGGGGCAGCCAACCGTCAAATACCTGCCCCGCTCAGGATGCTCCACCTCGACTACTGTTCCCGATGCCCTGAGAGACGGTTCCTCCGCGAGTTCCTTCATGGAGAGGATCGGCCCGACCGGAATATTCAGCGGATTGCAGATTTCCATGACTTCAAACTTGGTCCGGGTCATGGTCCACGCTTCAATCGCATCAAACACCGTATTCAGCCTTTTGAGCCTGGCCTCAGGCTTGGCAAAATCCTCGTGCTCCTTCCACTCAGGCTTGCCAATCACATCGCATATCTGAGGCCAGACGGCAGCCTGCGTGATAAAGTACGTATAGGCATTGGGGTCCTTCTCCCAGCCCTTGCATTTCAGGACTTTTCCCGGTTGACCTCCGCCAGAATCGTTCCCTGCCCTAGGCGTGGCCTCGCCAAAGGGCATTCCTTCTCCAAACTGTGAATATTCCTTGAGAGGGCCTCGATCAAGTCGCTGCTGATCGCGAAGCTTAACCCTGCACAGGTTCAACACTCCGTCCTGCATCGGGGCCAATATGCGCTGCCCCCGCCCGGTCTTCTCGCGCTGAAACAAAGCCGTGACAATGCCCAGACAAAGATGAAGACCGGTTCCCGAATCTCCAATCTGGGCACCGGTGACCAGTGGAGGCCCATCTCGAAATCCGGTTGTAGAAGCTGCGCCGCCAGCACATTGAGCAACATTCTCGTAAACCTTGCAGTTCTCGTAAGGACCCGGACCAAACCCCTTGACAGAAGCCATGATCATGCGCGGGTTGAGCTCCTGGATTTTTTCCCAGGGAAACCCCATGCGCTCCAGAGCACCAGGCGCAAAATTCTCGACCAGCACATCGCATGTCCTGACCAGTCGCTCAAGAACCTGCCTGCCCGTCTCATGCTTGGTATTGAGAGTCAGCGAACGCTTGTTGTGATTGAGCATGGTGAAGTAAAGGGAATCCGCACCTTCAACATCAATCAACTGCTTGCGGGTTGCATCGCCAGCCCCCGGGCGTTCGACCTTGATCACATCAGCACCGAACCAGCCCAGTAACTGGGTACAGGTAGGCCCTGACTGCACATGCGTGAAATCCAGAATCCTGATTCCTTCCAGCGCTTTCATCCAGTCATGCCGGCATGGTACAGATTAACGGCTTATCCAGGACGAATCAATCCCACCGGTCATCGCGAACTTCCACCATGCCGTCCCGTACCCTGACTGTCAGCTTATCGACCGGCTCATAGGCAGGTGCGGCCCTGACCTCGCCGGTACGAATGCAAAATCGTGCACCATGGAATGGGCATTCGATTTCATCATCGACAACCCACCCCCCGGAAAGTTCGCTCCCATCATGCGTGCAGACATTCTCAAGGGCGTAAAATTCACCATCGAGATTGAACACCACCACCGATACATCGTCGATATCGATTACGATATGATCTCCCGGGTTCAGTTTATCTGCCCGGGTAGCCTGAATCCATTCCGACATCAGATTAACCCCAGCTCAAGTCTGGCTGCTTCACTAATCAGGTCCGGTGTCCAGGGAGGATCCCAGACCAGATCAACAACCGCGCCTGCAACCCCGGGCACCATCGCAACCGTGCGCTCCACCATGCCGGGGAAAGTGTGCGCAACAGGACATCCCGGCGCTGTCAATGTCATATCCACTTCGACAACCTGATTCTTGATCCTGACATCGTAAATCAGCCCCAAATCATAAATATTGACGGGTATTTCCGGGTCATAAACCGTCTTCAAAGCTTCAATAATGCCCTCTTTCAGGACTTGCTCGTCAACTTCGGTGATCGGACCCTCATTGTATGTGCCCGGCGTTCTTTCCTCGTCTGGCCCCTCATTCTGCTCAAACTCCTGCATGATGCGCGATTTCTTGAGTTCCAGCTCAGGATCAAAATTCACATGCTTCATGTTTGCGCTCCGGATTTTAAGGGCTTCTGGAAACTCGACATCTTGCCATCCACCAATGTCTTGACATGCTGGCGTATCTGATCGGCTTCGGTCATGTTCAGTATTTCATCGACAAATGCACGAATCAGCATTGAGCGGGCACTGTCCCTGTCAATGCCTCGTGCTTTCAGGTAGAAAATCGCCTGTTCATCCAGATTGCCGACAGTTGCACCATGTGAGCATTTGACATCGTCTGCATAAATCTCAAGTTGCGGCTTGGCGTCAATCTCCGCATCCGATGAGAGCAGCAGCGTATTGTTGGCCTGCTGGGCATCGGTTTGCTGGGCATCGGGCGCAACCCGGACACGGCCATGAAATACCGCACGCGAGCGTTGGTCCAGCACCCCCTTGTAATGCTCGTTGCTGTTGCAGTGCGGTGCACTGTGAATCACGGTCGTGAAATTATCTACATGCTGCCGACCTGACAGGCAGTAAGCACCGAACAAATTGCACTCGGCACCCGGCTCCTTGAGATCAATGACAAGGTCATTCCTGACCAGGGCTCCGCCGACAGTAGTGGTATGGAAATCCAGTTGACTGTCGGCATTCAAGTACGCCCAGTTCCCCAGTACCTGATAGGCAGTATCTGAAGCCGACTCGATCAGGTGGTAGTTCAGGTAAGCGCCTTTTTCAAGATAGATCTCTCCCACGCTGCTGGTCAGGGAATAAATTCCGGGCTGTCCAGCATGGCGCTCAACAATCCGGGCAGACGAGCCGGAGCGCGAAATGACCACAATGCGCGGCAAAATCAGGGCAGCAGCGGTTTGCGACACGAAAAGCAATTCAAGCAGGGCATCGCTTTTCACCTCAGGACCAATCTCGATCAGCAGTCCGTCTGAATAGAGCGCATTATTGATCAGCGAGAATGCATGGACTGCTTCTCCACTGGACTTGCCGAGATACGGACGCAGGTAGCCGGGGTCCTTGCCAAGCACGTCGGCAATTGATTCGATGCGAATGCCGGGAGGGCTCCCAGTCCCGGAGCCAGAACCCTGAAACACCCCGTCAACGAAAATCAACGAGTGTTCGACCTCTTCGATTCGCTCGGCAGTCCACCCGGCTTTGGCGTGCAGTTTCTGTGGCGGTGCAAACTGCTTGGACAAAACGGGCCGCAACGGCGTATATCGCCAGTTTTCATCTCGTGCTGTCGGAAACCCCTGATCTGCAAAACGCTGCAGACACCCGCGACGCCAGTGCGAATGCCACTCGATATCTCTCCCCGGCAGCTCATCGCCTATGCGATCATGCAAGTCCAGATAAGGCTGAACTTGCGGGTCGTGATGCATGTCAGGCTGTGCAGGCATGCTCTTCGATCCATCCATATCCATGTTCCTCAAGTTCAACCGCCAGTTCTTTTCCGCCTGAGCGAATGATTTTCCCATGGGCAAGAACGTGTACGAAGTCCGGTGCAATGTAATCCAGCAACCTCTGGTAGTGGGTCACTACCAGCATCGCACGTTGAGGACTGCGAAGGCTATTGATGCCCTGTGCAACAATTTTAAGCGCATCAATGTCAAGACCGGAATCGGTTTCATCCAGCACGCTCAACGTGGGCTCAAACAAGGACATTTGCAGTACTTCATTGCGTTTCTTCTCTCCGCCTGAAAACCCTTCGTTGACTGCCCGATAGAGAAACTCCTGCTTCATGCCAACCAGCTCGGCCTTCTGCTTGACCAGCTTCAGAAAATTCACTGCATCCAGTTCCTTCTCGCCCCGATGGGTGCGCATTGCATTCAATGCGGCCTTCAGCATATGCACATTGCTCACTCCCGGAATTTCCACCGGGTACTGAAAGGCCAGAAACAATCCTTCACGAGCCCGAATCTCAGGCTCGAGTTCCAGCAAATCCTGGCCCTTGAAGGTTACCGTGCCTGCCGTCACTTCGTATTGGTCTCGACCAGCCAGTACATTGGCCAATGTGCTTTTCCCCGAACCGTTGGGCCCCATGACGGCATGCACTTCACCGGCTTTAACTTCCAGACTCAAGCCGTTGAGAATGGGCTTATCCTCAATGCTTGCACACAGGTTATTGACTGTTAACATATTCCTTATCCAATAGTGATGTCCAGTCAGATTATCCGACTGCACCTTCAAGACTGATGCTCAGCAGCTTCTGAGCTTCAACCGCAAATTCCATGGGCAATTCCTTGAACACCTCCTTGCAGAAGCCATTGACGATCATGGATACTGCATCTTCTTCAGACAGGCCACGCTGTCGGCAGTAGAACAACTGGTCCTCGCTGATCTTGGAGGTGGTTGCCTCATGTTCAACCACGGCATCGGGGTTCTTGACCTCAATGTACGGAAAGGTATGGGCCCCGCACTTATCTCCCATCAACAGCGAATCGCATTGCGAATAGTTGCGGGCATTTTCCGCTCCTTTCAGTATCTTCACCAGACCGCGGTACGAGTTCTGGCCATGACCGGCTGAAATCCCCTTCGAGATGATGGTGCTCCTTGCATTCTTGCCGACATGCACCATCTTGGTTCCGGTATCAGCCTGCTGGTAATTCCCGGTCAGTGCCACGGAATAGAATTCACCCACCGAGCTGTCGCCCTCGAGAACCACGCTCGGATATTTCCAGGTAATGGCCGAACCGGTTTCGACCTGGGTCCAGGATATTTTCGATCCCTCGCCCTTGCAGACCCCTCGCTTGGTGACAAAGTTGTATATGCCTCCCTTGCCATTTTCATCGCCCGGATACCAGTTCTGAACGGTGGAATACTTGATTTCAGCCCCCTTCATGGCGACCAGTTCAACCACGGCGGCATGCAGCTGGTTTTCATCCCGCATGGGTGCGGTACAGCCCTCGAGATAGCTCACGTAGCTGTCTTCGTCCGCTACGATCAGGGTGCGCTCAAACTGGCCGGTGTTCATGGCATTGATCCTGAAATAAGTGGACAGCTCCATCGGACAGCGCACTCCCTTGGGAACATAAACGAACGATCCCTCACTGTAGACCGCAGAATTCAGTGCGGCATAGTAATTGTCGCCCGGCGGCACAACCGACCCCAGATACTTCTGGACCAGCTCCGGATAATCCGTAACCGCTTCCGATAGGGGGCAGAAGATGACCCCTGCTTCGGCCAGCGTTTCCTTGAACGTGGTGGCCACTGAAACACTGTCAAAAACCGCATCGACCGCAACCTTGACCCCGGCCAGGGCCTTCTGCTCGTCCAGCGGGATTCCCAGCTTTTCATAAGTCTCCAGCAGTTTCGGGTCTACCTCGTCGAGGCTGTCTAGAAGCTTTTTCTGTTTCGGAGCAGAGAAATAGCTGATTTCCTGAAAATCAATTTTAGGATAATGCAGGTGCGGCCACTCCGGTTCTTCCATCTTCAGCCAGTTGCGGTAGGCGCTGAGACGCCAGTCAAGCAGGAATTGCGGTTCTTCCTTTCTCGTGGAAATAGTGTGGATAATGCCTTCATCAAGACCGGGGGGCAATGTATCGGCATCAATGTCCGTTACAAACCCCTCCTTGTATTCGCGCTGGGTCAGCGACTCCAGATGCTCTTCTGTATCAATCTGCTCGTTCATGTCAATTTCCTGTCTTATCCATTAACCTTGCGCTCAGCCGACATGGAGGGAGCTTCAACCCTTTGACCATGAGTCGCTTCAACTTTAGGTTCCTCGTCTTTCATTAGCTCGCCGAGATAAATGCCCGAGAGAAATTCGTGCAATCGGTCACTCAGGTCGCTCCACAGTCCATGGGCAACACACCTCTTGCCGTCATGGCAGTCCATCTTTCCCGCACACTCAGTGATGTCAAGCGGTTCATCCACCGCCAGCACAATATCAGCGATACTGATCTTGTCGGCATCGCGGGCCAGGATGTATCCGCCCCCGGGACCCCGGGTACCCGCAACCAGGTCGGACTCCCGCAGCCTGGCAAATAGCTGCTCAAGGTAGGATAACGAGATACTCTGGTTTTCGGAGATGCGTTTCAAGGCTACCGGACCATCAACCTGGTTGATTGACAGGTCGATCATCGCAGAAACCGCATACCTGCCTCTGGAGGTCAGCCTCATCACTCGTCTCCTCGGCTGTTAATGTCGGCATTACGCATTGGCTGCCGCTTTCCGTTGTCTGAGAATATGCTCATGTTCTGTCTTGCCTTGATCGGGCATAATTACCGAGTATTTTAGTAGGTATTGCCCATATGATGGCAAATTCCGCAAAATTCAATAGCCCAGGCCAAGGCTTTTGGAAATGACGAGTACAGTTTGGCATGATTGTCGGGGCAATTTCCAGCATGGAGCGTGGAGTGTTGCCGGGGATCGAATACCGCTACTGTCTGTCCGATCTCAACTTGAAAAATTGAGCCCGTAAATAGCCGCGCAGGCCTGCAACACAAACAAAAAAGCCGTCGTGATGATTCAGCATCTTGAAATTCCATGCTGAATCAGTAAAATTCACTTTCCTTTCCGGTCTAGGCACTTGTCCTCAATTCAGCCATGAAACGTACATTCCAACCAAGCAATCTCAAACGCAAACGCACTCACGGATTCCGGCAACGCATGCGAACCCGTTCGGGGCGTGCGGTGATCAATGCCCGTCGTGCCAAGGGTCGAGCTCGGCTTAGTGCCTGACCTGACCGCTCAAGTTGTCAAATTCGGCGGGACTGGCCCGTTGTCAAAGAATTGCTGACAGTGCGTCATTCAGGACTCGGGGGCGACAGAGAATCTCGGTGCATGGACGCCATTTCAGCATCCATGTGACGGATAGCCGGTTCAGGTATCCAAGGCTTGGGCTGGTGGTCTCAAAAAAGGCCTGCAAAAAAGCAGTACAGAGAAATCGAATTAAACGCCAGATTCGTGAAGCTTTCCGACATTCTCAGGGCCAGTTATCCGGCAAGGACTTCATCGTGGTCGCAAAACCGGGGATTTCCGGCGAGACCAATGGAGTGCTGAATCGGGAATTGATGCGCTTGTTTGAGATCAGCCAAAAAAAATGTCAAAGCCAAAAGTAGATTTACCACGCCGCTGCCTGCGTTTCCTGATTCGTGCCTACCAGCTCGCTGTCAGCCCGTACCTTGGCAGTAACTGCAGATACTATCCCTGCTGTTCGCGTTATGCCCTCGAGGCGATTGACGAGCATGGTGCATGCAAGGGTTCGCTATTGACGATCAGGCGAATTGCCCGGTGTCACCCCTGGAATGCAGGGGGCTACGATCCCGTGCCGGGGAAATCGTCGGATCCGGAACAGACATAAAACCGGATCCTCGGGCATGCAGTTTCAGCGCATTCTCCTTTTTGTCGCTCTCGGGCTGACGCTGGTCATGATCTGGACATCCTGGCTGGATTTCAAAAGCAGCTATCAGGCGGATGACAGTGCTGAACTGGAGGAGGCATCGGTCACGCCGAGCGGGGTTAGTCTGGAAGAAGTACCCGAGACGCCAACAGTGGCTGCCGAGAATGCTCCGGAGACATCTGAAATTCCCGCAGTGGGACTTTCCGCCGATTCTGAAGACCTGTCAGGCAGAATCGTTACTGTCAAAACCGATCTGGTGAATGCCGAGATTGACCTCCAGGGCGGAGACCTGGTTCGCATTGAGCTTGTCGATCATCCGGTAAACGTGGATACCCCGGACGATCCATTCGTACTGATGTTCAGGGAAAATTCCCGCTTGTTTGTTGCCCAGAGCGGCTTGATTGGAAGCGAGGGCGAGTACCCAAACCACAACGTTCTCTACAGTGCTGGCAAAACCAGTTTCGATTTGGCCGATCGCGACAGCATGGAAGTCGTCCTTGACTGGACTTCACCGCAAGGCATCCGGTATCAGAAGGTTTTCTTATTCAGCCGGAACAGCTACCGGATTGAGACTGCTTTCAGAGTGGTAAATTCTGGCGATATGCCCTGGACCGGTTTTGTGTATGGACATCTGAAACAAACCGAAATCGACTCCGGTGGAACCATGGGCATACTGGGTGCATTGCCGAGTTTTAGCGGAGCAGCTGTGTATACCGAACAGGACAAATACGACAAAATCAGTTATGACAATATGCGTGATGAGACACTGAACCTCAGCACTGATTCAGGCTGGATCGCGATGATGCAGCATTACTTTGTCGTAGCATGGCTGCCTACGGGAGCGAATAACTACCAGTTCTACTCTGGGGTCAGTGATGACAGGGATCCGCAATATCGAATTGGCTACAAGACCCTCCAGCCGGTGACCATTCAGCCTGGAGAATCCGGGCAGCTGGATACCGTTCTGTACGCCGGCCCCAAGGAGCAGGTCCGGCTGGACCAGCAGGGATCTCCCGGACTCAAGCTGACTGTGGATTACGGGTGGTTAACGCCCATCGCATCGCCGTTATTCTGGCTGTTGCAGAAAATCCATGGATTCACCAACAACTGGGGATGGGCGATCATTTTCCTTACATTTCTGGTCAAGCTGGTGTTTTATCCGTTATCGGCCACCAGCTACAAGTCAATGGCCAGGATGAAGAAACTGCAGCCGCGCATGGTCACGCTCAAGGAGCGTTATGGCGATGACAAGCAGCGTTTTCAGCAGGAAATGATGAAAATGTACAAGGAAGAGAAAGTCAACCCGGCAGGGGGATGCCTGCCAATTCTGATTCAGATTCCAGTGTTTATCGCCCTGTACTGGGTACTGCTGGAAAGCGTGGAACTGCGACAGGCCGATTTCATGCTGTGGCTGAACGATCTCTCGGTTCCGGATCCGTATTTTGTATTGCCGATTATCATGGGTGCATCAATGCTGATTCAGCATTACCTCAATCCTGCTCCGGTTGACCCCCTCCAGAAAAAGATCATGATGGCCCTGCCGTTCGTGTTCACCGTTTTCTTCTTGTGGTTTCCTGCAGGCCTGGTGTTGTACTGGGTCATCAACAACATCCTTTCCATTGCCCAGCAGTACTACAACACCCGAAAATACGCGGGCAACTGAACGCCCCGGCCTGAATTCCCGCGAAACCATTGTCGCTGTTGCCACTCCCCGTGGTCAAGGCGGGATCGGCATAGTCAGGGTATCGGGGCGAGGTGTTGACCTGATCGCCAACCGGGTTCTGTCAGTCAATCCTGAGACGGGTCAGGCGAAATACTGTTCCTTTCTGGATTCGAACTCCGAGACGATTGACCGTGGCATCGCCCTGCTCTTTCAAGCGCCAAACAGCTATACCGGCGAGAATGTGCTTGAGTTTCAGGGACACGGCAGTCCAATCCTTCTGGACTTGATCGTCAGGCGGTGCATGGAGCTTGGAGCACGGCCAGCCGAGCCCGGCGAGTTCAGCAAGCGGGCATTCTTGAATGGCCGCATGGATCTGGCCCAGGCCGAAGCCATTGCAGATCTCATCAACAGCACTACTGAATCAGCAGCCCGATCAGCGTTGCGTTCGATGAAGGGTGAATTGTCCCGCAAGGTTGAAGAACTTGTCGAGCAGCTGACCGAGCTCAGGATACTGATTGAAGCATCGATTGATTTCCCGGAAGAAGAGATTGACTACCTGAGTGAATTGGGGGTTTCGCAAAAACTGGAAGCACTGACTGATCGGTTCGACGATGTTCAGTCATGCCTGCAACAGGGCCGGATTTTGCGTGACGGGGTCAAGATTGTGCTGACCGGCTTGCCCAATGCCGGAAAGTCGAGCCTCCTGAATGTACTGGCAGAGCAGGACCGGGCGATTGTCAGTGATCTGCCCGGGACCACCCGGGATACTCTAGAGCAGATTATCGACCTGGATGGCATGCCCATGGAGATTGTGGATACGGCGGGGGTCCGTGATACACAGGATGAAATCGAGGCAGAGGGGGTACGGCGTGCCAAACGTGTTCAGGAAGATGCGGACATGGTATTGCTGGTGGTGGATGATGATGCAACGGATCAACCGGAAGTCGAACGCTTGATGTCGAGTCATGACAGGCTTCCGGTGCTTCTGGTTCGGAACAAGATTGATCTTTCAGGGCGAGGCCAAACCGAAGATTTGATGGAGGCGTGCATATCGGCAAAGACCGGACAGGGCATCAAGGACTTGAAGGAAAAAATCAAGTCTGCAGTGGGCTATGCCGGCGAGCAGGAGGGAACATTCATGGCCAGACAGCGCCACATCGACGCACTGTTGCAGGCAAGAATGTTTCTGGATGCGGGAATGGAACAGCTGCGCCTGAATCAGGCAGGCGAGATGCTCGCCGAAGACTTGTCTCTTTGTCACCGGGCCCTGGCAGAGATTACGGGCACGATTACCAGCGATGAGTTGCTGGGAATGATTTTCAGTTCATTTTGCATTGGGAAGTAAAGTGGTTGTTCGATTGGGCTTGGGCCGACCAGATTTCCATGACCGAGATCAAATGTTCCTTGAAGTCATATTTCTATCCAATACCAAACGCCTGCTGTCCATAGGCGACTCGATTCGGGAGATTGCCCGATACCTGGGCCGGATTGCGTCGTTCATGATGCCGGAAAGTCGTTGTCGCTGTTTCGGTGTCGAACGAGTGCTTCCAGACCTTGGTTTCCCCTGTCTGTCCATGAAGACGCAGCCTTCATGGACAGACAGGCGTTTGACACTATACACCGAAGATACCTGCCAGAGCTTCATGGTCACTTCAGAAAGCGGACAGTTTATATGCTCCCGACAGGAGCCAATTGAATCCCTGTTCGACTTGCTCATCACCATATTGAATCTGGGCGAGTAGGAAAAAATAGGTTGATAGACAGCCGTTCTGAGCGCCAACCGATTTTATGATCCAATTAATTGTCTTTTATTGCCTGATCAGGGATACGAGGCAGCCCCTGTCGTTGCAAATACAAGGCATGCCTTTGCTGGATTCTGGTGATGTATGGATGCAACAAACGTCCAATCCTGTTTTCCCTTAATTTGCCATAATTGTTAATTTGAAGCTTTTTGAAATCAAAACGTATGCTTTTACCCTCGTAGACCGAAAACACAATGCCTTCATTTATTCTTTCCGGAATTTGTCCTTTATGAAATTTCTCGGCAACTTGGTTGTCTGTTATCTGCTTGCCTTCAACACAATATAACTCGACACCATCCATTGTTTGTCCATTCCTTGGGACGCAATCACAATCCGGGCGGATATTGATGAGGTATTTCTGTTGCGGCATTTTAAATAAGTCACCACATCGAATATCGTTTCCGGGCAATTGTTCTCTTCCTTGAAAGGTGGCTTGACCAATTAAAGACCGCAAATCTTCTTTGTTTATGGCATCGATTCCAGAACCAAGGATATCCTCTTCGAAAATATCCGTATTCATTCTCCCCAAGAAGTTTTCATTGACAAAGTTTGATAACGAGTATCCCGGATTGACACCATCATCCTTAAACCCTTTCCAGAAGACCTTTGGCCAATCAGGATTTTTTGCAAACATTGATCCGAATAGGTCTTTTTTGGCATCATGGAAGGATTGCTCCCAAGCCTTGAGGGTGTAGACTGAAGCATTGCGGCTTATCCATTCCTGAAGAGCATTGAAGTCAAATTGGGGTGACTTTTGCTTGATGAACACGAAATTCTTGTCAGTATTTTCATTTTCATAAACAGATGAAGGTAGTTTGTCCTCTACATCCTTGGGATTTTCATTGGTGTAAATGACTACTGGAATAAAATAGTATTTTGCCTCTTTCAAAAATTCAATATGTGTGGTGATGATGTCCTGTTCCACCCTTGAACCCGCTCCAACCTTTTCATCCCAAAGTTTCCAGTCAAGAATTATGAAACTGGCACCCTTGAACAGTTGAGGCCATGCTTTTTTGTCAGGATGTTTGGTTAGTCGGCAAAATGGCAGTTCCCACTCTTCCTCTAATTGTCTTATGACCTGCTGGATTGAATCAGGTTCTGTATTTGCACCCGATGAATCATCGTTTTCAGCATGGATCTTTTCGTCGATTACAACACCGATCCCAGATAGCAAATCCCTGAGTTCCTTCATGACCTGTTTTCTTTTTCAAAATTGATAACAAAATTTGCCCCGGAAAGAACTTTCTGCTCCCCCTCTGCAACAGCAATTGAAAATCCATGTCGTTCCAGAAGCTGGCGTGCGATATACAATCCAAGTCCCCGGCCTGATTCCCCCTTTCCGGAATAAAAGGGTTCGAAGATATAGGGCAAATCATCCTCATCGATCCCGGGGCCACTGTCTGAAAATATCAATTCCTCATTGTCTCCATTTATGGTTATGCATATTTCCCGATCAACAGAAACTGTATCAAGCCAGTATGAAGCGTTGTCAAACAGGTTGATAAAAACCTGCATGAGCAAGCCATCCGTTGTTCTGACTCTTAATACAGCATTTCCGACTAGATTCTCTCGATATAAAACATCTGATTTTTCCAGCAATCCGCTGTATATTTTGTAGACCCTGTTCAAAACCCTGGCAACCTCAAACAATCTTTGTTGACGAAGTGAAGACTTGAACAAAGTTTGAACATCCTGCATTCCATCAACAACCTGATGCAAAACTCCAACTAATGTGTCTGTCTTTATCTTTAAGTGGTCGAGCCCTTCGTCCTTTGCTATTTGAGCAATGCCGGTACCAAGTTCTTCCGCTCGCGTTATCATGAGCATGATGTCATGAGAGGCCATCTCAACAGATAACCCTACTCCGGCCAGATCTTCAGTTGTTTCGATGCGCTGAGAAAAATAGTTTTTTTCGCTTTCATATTCGATTTGGATTCGTTCGACTTTTTGCACATGACTTTTTTGTTCCTGTTTCTCAAGTGCCGTCCCCAGCTCCTCCAGCAGCCGGGCAATCTTGTCATCCTGAAATTTTCGATGTTCCGCCCGTTTCTTTTGCTTTAGCTGGTGACGTGCATAGTGATTCTGCCTGATGTAAGACAGAAATATCCTTATCAAAAATTTGAAATCCTCAGCAGCACCGCCAGTTTCTATCAAGCCTTCTCGATTAGTCTTGTCACGGAGTTTCGGGTTTTCTTCATGGGTAATGTCAACCCATCCGACGATCTGATCGTTGCTGAAAAAGTGGCCAGCTCGGCCCGTGCCGCGATCAACATCAATGTTCAGCCAGTCGTCATCCGGGTCGCCATATGGGTACACGCGCATGACATCCCGATAAAGATAGATTCGATGTTTTTTCAGTATGCTTTTTTCGTTGGCTGTCAATTCATGGCGCCCGCCGATTCCACGAGCAAAATCGAAAATGTAGAATTGGAAGCCAAACCCCCCGCACTCAAAGGCATTGACATGCATTGAATTCTTCCCGAATCTCCGTCTCCATAGCCAAAGACCGGTTATTTTGGGGTCCTTGATTTCTATTGACTGCTCATCATTGGGATTGGTTTGAAAGCCAAATACTCCATTTTCCGAATCGAAATGTCCGCGGACATCAAGCACTGTTTTTGTTTCGATCAATGACCGCAATTCCTCGGATTCCTTGCGGCCAATAACTTTGCGATCACCATTACAGTAGATTTTTATCTCAAAATCAGCCGGTTTTTCCTCATCTCTATCCTCAGATTTTTCACCATCTCTACTCTTGATCCGTGATATGGGGTCGGTCAGGTTATCGACATCCTGACACAATTCATCAATAATCTTTTTAGACCAAGATTCTTTCAAATTGCTGATTGCAATTTCCGTTCCATGCTCCTCGCCTAACCGCAGATTGTGAAATGACTGATGACACTCAATCTCAATATCATCCAGATATATTTCATCCATTCTCTGTCCGTCCTTTTTCAGGAAGTCTTCATCAAACCTGGAGAAATCGTACAGGAGAGTGGTCTCACTGTCTTCTCCTTCGGCACGAGTCGTGATTCTGATTTCACGACCCAGCTTCAAAATAGTAAAGCGCCCAATTCCCTTTTCACCTTGTTTGATGCGTTTCTTTTTTGGAGTTTTGTTTTTCCCTTCCTGCTTTTCAATCAGTTTCTTTGGCGCTGCAGGATTCATCCAGTGTCTCTGGATAGTGTCAAGTGTCATGCCGCTTCCGTCATCCCGCACCAAAATCCTGGAATTCTCCCTGTATGTCATATCTTCATTGAAATCCTCAAATCGAACCTCAACCCAATTGGCATCTGCGTCATAGGAATTCTTTATCAATTCGACAAGCGCAATTTTCTCGTTTTTGATCAGTTGGTCGCCCAGCATGGTCAGTAAGCGAGCGTAAGGACGCATTTTCAGCTTTTTCGGCTCCATCAGACTTGCCCCACCACTACAAATTCGTCGGCATAAACCTTTCGCTGTTCTGAATCTTGGGTAAAACGTCCCTTTTCATCACGGTAAGGCGTCATCATTTTCCTTGAAATCTTGCGCGGGAAAACCTTCACCTCACGAAAATTTGCACGTCTCATGCAATCTTTCACAAGTGCTGAATTGTCTATATTCACACTTTTGTACTGGGTATTTCCAATTACAAAAACAGCCATGCCTCTCGGGTTCAGCATTTTCCTGCATTTGGACACGGTCGCATCAATGTCAAGACAGTATCTGGCAACAGAATTTGCTTTTCCCATGTCCTTGTTTTTCAGGCCTGTATAAGTCTTCCATGCCCTCGCCCCAAGCCGTTTGATTTTTTCTTCTGCAGGGGCTTTTATTCCGTACTGGTTGCCAAGCATGTTTTTCCTTAAATCCCGATAATCGGACGCATATCGAAGCCACATTGTAGACAACTGATGAATATCCGCATAGTTATAGGAAGTGACATAGGGGGGGCTGGTTACAATCAGGTCGGCTTTCGGCCCAGCGTTCTTGTCCGCAAGAAAGTTCTGGGTCTGGATATGGATTTTCCTTGATGCTGGAAGCGTATTGTTCTGATTTGCTTTTCGCATCAATCTGAATTGCTCTTCAAAGGCCTGTATTACTCCTTTCGGTGGCTTATTCGGGTCTACTTGCGGCTTGATCGACTTTGTCAGCCATCGCGAAGTTGGCTTGAGAATATTTGAAAACCCGCATAGAAAAAACTTGCGATGCATGCTGTATTCCGGAGTTTGAGACCGAATCGCATTGTCAAGGCGAATCAAATCTGCGAGGGTCGCATCGCTAAACCAATATCGAATTCTGTCAGTAATCCATGCGTAATCGCTTTTGGTCGGGGCCGTTCGGCAATAATCATCCTCTATCGCTTCAAAGTAACGAATCAAGGTGGAATCTCTGAAACGGTGAGTCTTGACCTTGGCGATCAGTACGGCGACGGGGTTGATATCACAGCCCCAAAAGACCTTGCCGTTTTTTATTGCTTCTACAGCACTCGTCCCGCATCCGCAGAAGGTATCTGCAACGATCTGCACATCAATGCCTTTCTGTTTGGCGTATTCAATGGCATTGGTGGTTATGAATGCCGGAAACTTTGCAGGATAACTGTGTATGCGATGGATCGAATCCTCTTTCTCAGTCCCGTAATCCCAACAGATGGATGCATCGACAGAACAATCTGGCGCATCAGTCATTTATCTTGCATAAGCTAATGACTGCTTTACAAGCAGTCAATTTGAAGAATGTCGTGTGATGAAGCATTGCCGATATAAGCAGAATGGCACCCTGAGAAATGGCAACCACAGTGCTAAATTAATCACGGCTTATCTTAGAATTTTAACACCCCAATTGCACTTCTATAGTGGAATTGGGAGATCATAAGCGAGATATTCCAGCAATGCAATAACAGTCCTGGCTTTAATCCGATTGAACCAAAAACTCCTTCCAATCGGCAATCACGGGGATTATTGAGTATGGTTCCAGGCATCAGATAACAGAACAGTCTTCCAAAAACTGGATTGACTGTTGCGGTTTCAACTGCGGTAATGATTTTACGGCTGCGGCAGACACTGCCTTGTCTACTATGGGTTTATCCCAACAGAGACACGAAAAGTCCCATAGGGTTTCCGATTTGGTTGCTTGGATGGAAGCCGATGAAGAAACCTTTAGTGGTTACCGCGGATACCGCAACAGCCGCCGAAAGACTGACTGGGGAAACACGGTCAGCACTCGAGCGACTGAGAACCGACATGGTCAGACGGGACAATATATTGATTGTTGCGATCCCAGGCGGCCATGCCGGTTGCGGCGCAGTGCACAGTCCAGAACGACCATTGTGTCCGGCATGCCCTCCTGGTGTTTTTTCGCTCTTGGAGGCGCCGATCACGCTGTCCAGCGTTTCGCTGACGGCAATGTCCTTGCCTGCAAGGTTCGGAAGGGTTTCGATGTTCTGTGTCATGGGGTATTCCTCTTTGCAAGTTGTTAGGGGTACAGATTCGGGTATCGGCTGGGCGTTTTCTGCTATGATTTCCGATAACTGTTTTTTGCAGGCGGTTCCCCAATTCCACCGCCAATTCCACTATGATGCACAACATCCCAGTCAGCGGAGAAGGAGGTGTGCATCGCAAACCGCAATGTGTTCCGGCAATGGCCTGGATCGGATTTTGATATTGCAGAAATTTAAGAGATATAATCAGTCCCGAGTTCAATACCAGAATGCGCTTGAGAGGCCTGTGCTGCCGGCCTGGCGGTGCTGACTATGCAACAATGCCATGAATAGCCAAAACCAGACACGCTCTATCCTGATCAGGATGCCCATCCTTCTCGCCCTGCTCATTGCAGTTTGCTACTGGCAGCGGGATATCCTGTTCCAAATCTACGTCGAAAACCAGGTCAATGCAGTGGGCATGGTGGTCAATGCCGGGATTTTCGTACTGTTCATGGGCGGCTTGCTGCAACTGGCTTTCCGATTTTTCGAATACCATGCACAAGAGCAGGACCTCCGGCTTTTTGAAGAGAATGTCAGATTGGGCAGAGAGGCCTTGATGGGCATTCGCAAGGACAGCATGATAGCCACCCGTTTCCGGATTCTCAACAAGGCTGTCCAGGACGAGCTGGAGATTAACCAGAGCGCCTTGGCCGCGACATTGCTTGCTGAACAGTCAAGCCGCAACAGCTTTCTGAAATTCATCCACAACGTCCTGATCCTGACGGGGGTTTTCGGAACCATAATCTCGCTGTCCCTATCCCTGATTGGAGCGTCTGAACTTCTCCAGATAGACAGCACGGTCGGCGACGCAGTAGAGCGTTCCGCCGCTCAGGAATCAAGTCTAGGCATCATGATTTATGGCATGTCGACGGCGTTGTCGACAACCCTGACAGCGATCGTTGCTTACCTGTTTTTTGGGTACTTCTTCATCAAGCTGACGGATATACAGACCTATCTGATCAGCAAGCTGGAACAAATAACCGCGATTGTCATGGTACCTCAGATGATCCCGCATGGTGTTCAAAAACCTAAATCCGTTGACGAACAAGTGCTGATCAACGAGTTGGATGAGTCCAGAAAGCAGCACCGGGATGCTGCTGACAGACTGCACGCAACAGTACATGAGCTGTCCAAGCAGGTGATGGATACCGAAACGAATCAAAAGCAGTTGGATCAACTGATGGCCATGCAAAAACTCATTCAGATCAATAGCCATCACGTTGAACAGAACAGCGAGCGGCTCGACAAGGTGATCGATCTGCTGCAGGAGGGATTCCGAATCGGGTCAACCCATCGACATTCGGATGACTGAACATTCCGGCTTTCCAGATATCCGCATCGGACATACGACTCGCGGAATTGGAGATGAGGGCGTCTGGCCCTCTTTTACCGATATCATGGCAGTCATCGTCATGATCTTCCTGATGGCTCTGGCCGTCATCATGGTCCAAAAACTTGATCTGTCCAGAGAGCTGGTCGTAACCCAGTCCAATCAGCAGGAAGCCGAGAGATCTCGGGACATCTTCCAGACGCAATTCGAGCAGATGCGTATTGAGCGAGACCTCCAGGAACGGGAAATACGTGCACAGCAGTCCCAGCTGGAAGGACTCAAGTCTGAGATCGGAAGCCTTGAATCGACGCGCGATCAGCTGGAAAACACCCTCCGGCAAATTGCCCTGGACAAAGCGCAGGCAGAACTCCAGATTGCGAGGCTGCTTGAAATTGAACAGGAGCTCGAACAAAGCAACCTAGAGGCAGAAAACAGGATCAGGCAGTTCCTGGCCGCCGAAGAACTATCCCAGGAGAAAGTTGAATCGCTGATTTCCCAAAATCAGAAGCTATTGGGGCAGATAACCGGGCTGGAGCGGCAATTGTCGGATTTGGAACTGGCATCCGTGGAAAGCATTCAATCACTGACAGAACAGCGATCGGATCTTGAAGAGAAACTCGATACCGTGACCTTGCAGTTGGTTAGCGTACAACAGTTACTGGATCAATCCGCGCTGACAAATCAGGAGCTGGAATCCGAAATCAGCAGAAATTTGGCAGCCCGGCAACGCCAGGCAGAAGAATACCGGATAACTGCCGAACAGATGGAAGCACTGGAAAACCTGATCAGGCTCATGGAGCTCAAGATCGTTGATCTCGAAGAAGAAGCAGGCACCTCAAAACAGCAGTTCAGAACCCTGCAAGAGGAATACGAGCTTCTCGATGATAAATATCAAGACCTGGTTCGACCAGCACGAAGCGAGGCCGGAAAACAGGTGGCAACAGTTTTTTTTGATAAAATCGGCGGCGAATTGAACTACCGGATTCGCGAGCCGGGACAGGATGACGTCAGAACGGTTGGCCTGGCTGACCTGAATGGAGTCCTGCAAGGCCTGAAAGATCAACTGGGGCAGGAACTGTATGTAAGGATCGTGATTCCCGAAAACAGCGTCCTGTCCCACCGCGAAGCCTGGTTGTTTACCGATAACATGCTGAGACAATACGACTATTACTATCAGCCAGAAGCACGGCCGTAATTCGTAATCGGGCATCTTAAAGAACCATGAATTTTTCCGAGCAGTTCGACGTGATCGTGATTGGCGCGGGACATGCCGGCATCGAGGCAGCACTCGCATCGGCCCGCATGGGCTCCAGTACCCTGCTGATCACTCACAACATCGAGACCATTGGCCAGATGTCCTGCAATCCGGCAATAGGAGGCATTGGCAAGGGGCATATCGTCAAGGAAATCGATGCCCTGGGTGGAATCATGGCAACCGCGATTGATCGTGCGGGAATTCATTTCAGAATCCTGAATTCAAGGAAGGGGCCGGCAGTGCGGGCAACCCGGGCTCAAGCTGATCGTGCACTGTACAGGATGGCAATCAGGCAGGCAGTCGACCATCAGCCCAACCTGTCAGTATTTCAGCAGTCCGTTGATGACCTGCTGATTTCCAACGGTCGAGTAAACGGAGTCCGAACTCAACTCGGCATTCAGGCCCACGCAAAATGCGTGGTGCTGACGGCCGGAACCTTTTTGAATGGCAGGATTTTTGTCGGCATGGAGCAAAGCCAGGGGGGCCGGGCCGGGGATCCGCCTTCTGTTGCACTGGCTGAAAGACTGCGTGAATTGCCGTTTGCGGTAGAGCGCCTGAAAACGGGCACGCCTCCGAGAATAGATGGCAAAACCATTGATTACGCAACCCTTGAGCAACAGCCGGGAGAGAATCCGGTCCCAGTATTCTCATGTCTGGGCAAGCCTGAAGATCATCCAGCACAGGTGACCTGCCATATAGCGCACACCAATCCGGCTACCCATGACATCATCCAATCGGCCTTGCATCAATCGCCAATGTATGGAGGCATGATCAAGGGGACCGGTCCTCGATACTGCCCCTCAATCGAAGACAAGGTAGTTCGATTCGCGGAAAAATCGACTCACCAGATTTTCATTGAGCCCGAAGGCTTGAACACTACGGAGGTCTACCCCAACGGCATCTCGACAAGCTTGCCATTCGAAACGCAAGTGGGGTTTGTCCGTTCGATCAAGGGTTTTGAAAATGCAAGGATCACGCGACCGGGCTATGCTATCGAATATGACTATTTCGACCCGAGAGGGCTGAAGAGTTCGCTTGAGACAAAATGTGTCGAAGGATTGTTCTTCGCAGGCCAGATTAATGGCACGACCGGCTATGAGGAAGCGGCTGGACAGGGGCTGATTGCAGGCTTGAATGCGGCCAGAAAAATTCAGGAGCTTGAACCTTGGTGTCCAGCACGCAATGAAGCCTACATCGGCGTGATGATAGACGATCTGATCACGCAGGGCACTTTGGAACCCTACCGAATGTTCACCTCGCGTGCCGAATACCGGCTGCAGCTGCGCGAGGACAATGCTGATTTGCGCCTGACCGAAAAAGGTCATGAACTGGGTCTGGTAGATGCCTCGAGAATGAGGATATTCTCGAATAAGCGTGATTGTCTCCATCGGGAAATGGATCGGTTGAAGAACCTGCAGGTGAAGCCCGACGAAGTACAGGACGTGTTTGCGGACAAGTTCGGTCAACCCCTGCTCCGCGAGACCAGCCTGTTCGATTTGCTGCGCAGGCCTGAGATCAACTATCAGGACTTGGTCGGGATCACGGGCCTGGAATCACCGTTGGAGGATGCGGAGATTGAAAAGCAACTGGAAATACAGGCTCGCTATGAGGGCTACATTGAACGTCAGGCCTCTGCAATCGAACGCCTTGAGAAAAGCCACGGCCAGGGGATACCACAAGGCATGGATTTTTCCGAGGTGCACGGCCTGTCAGCCGAGGCTACCGAAAAACTGAATCAGGTTCGTCCCGAAACGATCGGCCAGGCCAGCCGGATTCCGGGCATCACCCCGGCAGCCATTACGCTGTTGCTGGTTCATCTTGGCAGGCTTTCCGAAGCCGCATGATTGCCCCTGCCCTTGCCCAATCAGGATCTCAGGGTAACGAGCTCCTCTGCCGCAGTCGGGTGAATGGCAACTGTATTGTCGAAGTCTGACTTGGTAGCGCCCATCTTGACGGCAACGGCAAATCCCTGAATCATTTCATCAGCCCCCCGTCCTGCAACATGGCAGCCCACGACCCGCTCTTCCGGACCCTGGACGACAAGCTTGACGAGAGTTCGCGGCTTGTGCTCGCAAGGTGCAAAAAACATGTCAACGAAGGTGTTTCGATACACCTTGATTGAATCCTTGCCAAAGCGGTCCACTGCAGCTGCTTCGGTCAAGCCCACAGTACCCACGGGCGGGTGCGAAAATACCACCGTCGGAATGTTGGAATAATCCAGTCTGGCCTTTTCGCGGCCGCCGAAAATCCGGTCGGAGAGCTTGCGGCCGGCCGCGATGGCAACGGGAGTCAACTGGGCTCGGTGGGTGATATCACCCACCGCATAAATTCCGCCTTGAGCGGTATTCTGAAACTCATCGGTATCAATGAACCCCCGCTCATTGGTGCTTAATCCGGCATTTTCGAGATTGAGGCACTGGGTATTGGGATGCCGTCCGATGGCCCAAATTACGCAGTCGAACCCGCCTCTGGTATTGCCTTCGGTATCTTCGTATTCAATGTTGCCGGGCTGGCCGCCCAGTCTGGCAAGAGAAATGTTTCGGATGACTTCAATTCCGCCTTCTTCCATTTGCTCGAGAACGATCTGCTGCAAGTCTGCATCAAACGCTCCCAGCAACCGGTTTTTACGCAGAGCCATGGTGACATGGCTGCCAAGTCCATGCATGAGTCCGGCGAGCTCTGTCGCAATGTAGCCAGAACCGACCACCAGCAGGTTGGACGGCTGCTCTTCCAGTGCGAAAAAGCCGTTGCTGTCAATGCCCAGCTCGACGCCTTCAATCACTGGATTGGAAGGTTGACCGCCTGTGGAAATCAGGATATGGCCAGCTGAGTAACGCTCTTGATTGACTGCAACACAATTGGATGAGACAAAGTGTGCAAGGCCTTGCTTGACGCTCACCCCGGATTTTTCAAGATTGCGGGCATAGATTCCGTTCAATCTCTGTATGTAGGCGTCTCTGGATGACTTGAGTACATGCCAGTCAAGATGAACTGATGAGACCGGCATTCCATATTGATGGGCAAGGTGGATGGTTTCATGAATTTGCGAAGCCGACCACATCACTTTTTTCGGGACACAGCCGACATTTACACAAGTGCCTCCAAGATGGCTGTTTTCGATGAGCAGGACACTGGCGCCGTGCTCGGCCGCCCTGCGTGCCGAGGCGATGCCGCCGCTGCCGCCGCCGATAACAATATAATCATAGTTCTTGATCTTCATTCGATATCCCGGGAAGGTTCATTAGCCTGGGTCATGACGGATGCTGCCAGTTCTGTATTCCTGGCTGATGATTGCGATGATGGCCCATGTCGATTTCGCACATGCTGGAAGTATAGCGGCTCGCTCGACAGTAAAGATGACGATTTGCCAGTAAAGTGCAGTGATCAGCAGGTGTTGCAGTTCTCATGATGTCAATACCGTGACCAGGGCAACAAGGATTCCTGTCAATGAGCAGCGTCAGAAAACGAAGTTGCTGTGCAGTCCATTGCGAATGCGATTTTCGGGCTTCATGCTGTCTGGCCTCGACATATTCGGATAAGGCGAATTGACCGCAATGCAGGGGTTCATAGCGGTCGACCTGGAATTGAATCTGCTGCAACGGCCAATACAGGACAGGACACGGCCTGGTTTTATGTCTGGCAAATCTGGCGTCGCTTGAGGTTATAATGAGCTGACTGTTCCGACCGGGGAACGAAAACATGGTTTCGAAGCATCCTGACCAAATGCAGGTGACCAGCCGAAATTAGCCGCACGCATGGTCGATTGGAGACTTTGATTCGCCCTGTCAGACAACATCAAGACCCAATTAGTCCCTTGTCAATAAAACAAGTCATTGCATCCAGAAAAACCAGCAAGGTCTTGGCCAAGTCACCGTTAGAGGCTGATTTAGACCGGGCTCTCCTGGAGTCCTTGGTGAATGCAGCAGCCTACGCGCCGTTTCACTACATGGCTGCCAATCACCATCGTGAAAAGCTTCCCGACAAGGCTCCGGAACCATGGCGCATTTACATTCTGGACCGTTCAATCTGCCGGGAAGTCAGAAAGTGGCTGATCGGCCGCAACGACAAGACGAAAATACCCGAAATGCTGGCCGCTGCGGATATGCTCTTGCAGATAACGTGGTGTCCAACCGTAGAGGACGGAGCTGCCGAAAGTAATCCGTTCGGCGGTTTTGATGCAACCCAGACCAACATGGAACATATCGCCGCGACTTCGGCAGCGATTCAAAACATCATTCTGGTTGCCACTGAACAAGAAATCCCGAGCTACTGGTCAAGCGGAGGAGCATTGCGGGACAAGGAAGCCTTCGAGCTGCTGAATATCCCCCATGACGAAATTTTACTGGGGGCTGTACTCTTTTTCCCAAAAGATGTCGATCAGAATCGGAATGTGAACGTTTTTCCAGGGAAAATGCGCGAACGCCGCAGCTTTGGCCGAACCTGGTGTCGGTCGGTCGAAAAGCTGAATTTGGGTGCCGAAAGCAGCACCCCAACCGCTCTTAAAGTCGATGCAATCGTACGCATGGGGCGAAACTCAAAAACTCCATTGAAATACTAAAAAATGATTCAATCCATCAAGCACCTTCGGGTCAACGGGGACCGGCTCTGGAACAGCATCATGGCGATCGCTGAAATTGGCCCGGGCCAACATGGGGGGTCAAGCCGTCTTGCCCTGACCGAACAAGACCGTCAGGCCAGGGATCTGTTTGTCGAATGGTGCCAGGCCGAATCCTGTTCGATATCGGTGGATGACATGGGCAACATCTTTGCGCGAAGATCCGGAACCGATATCGCCAAGCCCCCAATTTGTGCGGGCAGTCATCTTGACACCCAGCCACACGGGGGGCGCTTTGATGGAATTTACGGCGTGCTGGCTGCCTTGGAAGTGGTTCGCACGTTGAATGAAAATGCCATCAAGACCAAGGCGCCGATCGAGATCGTGGACTGGACCAATGAGGAAGGTTCGAGGTTTGCCCCGGCCATGATTGCATCAGGCGTATACTCGGGTCTCTTCAGCAAGCAGTATGCGTGGTCGCAACAGGATTCGGCAGGTATCAGCTTGCATGATGCGCTCAAGGGCATTGGCTATCTGGGCCAGGAGCCATGCGGGGAACGTCAACTGGGTGCTTTGTTTGAAGCCCATATCGAACAGGGGCCGATCCTCGAGAAAGCGGAAGACCAAATCGGAATCGTGACCGGCGGGCAGGGCGTCAAGTGGTTTGATGTCACAGTATCGGGCCAGGACTCCCATTCGGGGACTACGCCAATGTCAAACCGCAAGGATGCCTTGCTGGCAGCTTCCGAGATTGTGGGCATGCTCAATCGGCTTGCGCTTGACCATTCACCCCATGCACTCGCTACAGTCGGATGCCTGGATGTCTCGCCCGGTTCCCGAAATACCATACCGGGATCGGTATGCTTTTCTGTCGATCTCCGCCATCCTGAGGATGATGAACTCGATAAGCTGGAGCAAGCCATGAGGAAAAGTCTTGACAATGTCTCCAGGAAGCATGACATGGATATTCACCTTGATCCCATCTGGCACAATCCGCCGGTCAGGTTTGACCCAGAATGCATTGATGCCGTCTGCCAGGCGACAGAGCAATTGGGCCTAAAGGCCCAGAAAATGATTTCGGGCGCAGGACACGATGCCTGCCAGGTTTGCCGGGTCTTGCCGACAGCCATGATTTTTGTGCCCTGTCTGGATGGGTTGAGCCACAACGAGGCCGAGTATGCAACACCTGAAGACCTGGAGGCAGGCTGCAATGTGTTGCTGCATGCAATGCTGAAGGTGGCAGGCGTTGATGCATAGCCAATTCAAGATTGGCAAGGAGGTTCGAGCAGGCAAGGATGCTTGACCTGTGCTTTTGCTGGTCTGACTGCCATCCATGCAGATCAAGGATTCTCGCCAGAATAAACTGTCTTTTTCAACATGGTTTATACTAGAGTGCCATGCATAGGCCCACTCGGCATCAAGGTCCTTGACCGGTAAATGAAGGCCCTGGGCATGCGAAGATTCGGCTTTCTTGATGAATGGAATGATGCCCTTGAAGCGTGATCATAAAGCACGGGTCGTTGCGGCGGAAATACTGCATGCATAGCCAGAACCAGAGATCGATTAGCGATTTTGACAGTCCTCATGAGACGTTGCTATTCATGAAGCACCTTGCTGACGTTGCGGAGAGTGCCGATGTCGAGGCCCAATTATGCGAGTTATGAGCACAACGAGTTAGTGATCGGTCACCAAGAGACTGGAGGAGGCGGACGGCATCGGGCATGTGCAAAGCGCCGGGTCGTTTCCCAAGCAGGTTAAGGAGATATTGACCAGCCGCCATACGACAGGATTGTGCCTTCTGCGATACACGGTATCATAGTGATCAAATGAGTGATTCGATTGTCTTAGCCCCGTCCAAGCTTGACTGGCGATGTCGCAAGACATGGCTGCAAAGCGCCAACAATACCGCTTGGTGTCTGTTGGGTTGCGCGATCGGCGATCTGGGCACAATTGCTTTTTTCCAGGTTATGGGCATACCGTGGCCGGTCTTCCTGATCATGCTGCTCGCCATGATCAATGGCATTTTAACCAGCATTGCTCTTGAAACCCTAATCCTGTTCCGAAGGGGCATGAATTTGCGGACTGCCTTCAAGACAGCCATTGGCATGAGCCTCATCTCGATGATTGCGATGGAGCTTGCCATGAACCTCACGGATATTGCCCTGACCGGTGGCGCAATTCTAACCTGGTGGGTTATTCCGGTCATGCTCGCCGCGGGCTTTTTAGCGCCCTGGCCCTATAACTACTGGCGGCTCAAGAAATGGGGCAAGGCATGCCATTGACGGCTTGCCGTGCATGTCGAGATAAAGGCATGGCAAGCATGTTTTCCAAAACGGCATGAAGCAGCCCGAGCAAGTCAGTATACCCATAGCCCGTGCAATAGCGCTATCGCATCAGAAGATCTATCGCCACAACGACGGCACACATCCGACTGAATCGACCGAGTCGGCCATCCAGCATCTGGGTTATGTTCAAATCGATACCATTTCGGTTGTTGAACGGGCCCATCATCACGTGCTCTGGAGCCGCAACCGTCATTATCGGCATGCTCACCTGGATACTCTCCAGAGACAAGGGCGGATTTTCGAGTACTGGGCCCATGCGGCATCCTACCTGCCGATGCCGGATTACCGAATGTACCTGCCAGAAATGCAGAGGATCCGGGAACGCGAATACTTATGGCACAAAGCTGATCCCAAAATGAAACAGCATGTACTGGAGCGTATCCGCAATGAGGGTCCCTTGCGTTCCAGGGACTTTGCAGACAGCGCTTCCGGCAAGCGCTCCATGTGGCAGTGGAAGCCCGCAAAATCGGCACTTGAAACGCTATTCAGGGAGGGAGAACTGATGATCGCTGGCAGGGAAGGCTTTCAAAAGGTTTTTGATCTCCGTGAACGGGTCTTGCCTGACTGGGTGGATACCCGATTTCCGAGTCAGGAAGAGCAGGCAGATTTCTTGATTGACCGGTATTTGCAGGCCAATGGGTTTGGCAACGCCACTCAAATGTCCTACCTCAGAACAGCCGTACGACCGCATGTGGAGAATCGACTCAAAGAGCGCGAAGAGGCAGGGCAGCTGATCAGGATTCAGGCCGGAGACAATCTATATCATGCGAAACCGGATATCCTGGACAATCACGATAGACGCAACCGAAACTATCGTGTCCGATTGCTCTCCCCATTTGACAACCTCGTCATACAGCGGAATCGCATTCTGTCGCTGTTTGATTTTGACTACCAGATCGAGTGCTACATGCCGGAAGCCAAGCGAAAATATGGCTACTTCTGTTTGCCACTGCTTTGGAATAACCGCATGGTGGCAAGAATGGATTGCAAGGCGGAGCGAAAGAGCCGGATTTTCCGGATTCGCAACCTAGTGGCTGAAGCAGAATTTCGGGCTTCTGACCGGTTTCTTGAAGCCTTCAAGTCCGAGTTGAGTGCATTTATGCGATTCAACGGGTGCGATCGTCTGCAAACAGGCCTGAAACCTGACTTGGCAACCAATTCCAGTGCCTCAGTCATTTTGACTGCACTGCTGTCCGGATAAGTTCCAGCAGCCGGCAAGGACCCATGATCGCGAGATGGCCAGAAACCATGGCAAATTGGAGTGAACTTGCAGTTTGGCCCTCATTAGGGTTTACAGGTTCATCGCATATGAGGCCCGAACCCCGCGGTGCGGAGATACCGCCATCAAGGGAAGCCCGTGCCATGAGTAGATTTTCATGATGACTTGCAGAGCGTTGCACGATACACGATCTGGTTTTCCGGTGAGTTTGAGGGGAGGGGGAGGGGGGACTACCCACCAGTTAGCAAGTCTTTTTCAAGACTTTTTTCGCCTTTTTTCAAACACCATGACTTGCTCCTCTAATCGACTCTTAACTTGGATTGTCAATGGCCTGTGGCAGGCTGTGCTCTCGCTGTGAGTGGCTCCAGCCGAACCGGGCAGATCATTCGGCTTGAAACCAGTATCACTCAGGATAAACACGCCCTGCCAGTCCCTCTTGCGATTCCTCTGTTTCCCGGGTCTGCTCAAGCGGCTTGCCGATAGGAACGGTATTGCGGATCGAATTCACATTGCCGCTCCAGCATCTTGACAGCGACCGGCAACAATCGATCACCGACACCACGCAAGGCACGCGCATGCGAATGACCTCGATCACGTAAAGCAGTATGCTTGTCCCTGCTCGCCGGATCATGACGGATGGCGATATTTGCCCAGTGATACGACGCATTCCGGAGCAATCCGTTACAGGCCAGCCGGCGCCTCGCCAGCCGTGATTTTCCCGACTGTCTGGTAACGGGAGCAATCCCGCACAGGCATGGCAGCGCCTGTAGATCGCGGCGCTGCCATGCATCCGGTGATTCGGAAAGCAGCGTGGCGAGGATTTTGTGTCCGATACCTAGAATTGAAGACAACAGGTTCACGTCACGCTGCCATGAATGGCCGGTCTCATCCTCGGCAGATTCGCACAGGCGCTCAATCACCGTTTCGATCGTTCGGTTGATCTCCCGATGCTGCTGATTGATCAATGCCAGTTGCTGGAACGCGATTTCCAGGCTGGCACACGCCGCCTGTACGGTACCATCGGCAACCGGAAAACCAGGAGTTTTTAGTATTTTCAATACCTGGCTGGCATTGATCCGGCGGATGCGGTGCTGTTTGAGCAGGTTTTCGACCGCATGTTTACGGAGCCTTCGAGCCTTCTCGGGAGTTGGGGCCTTGGCCCGCAATTCGGCCAGCCAGGTTTTTGACAAATCCGCATCGAGTTCGATGAACTGGGGATAATATCTCCATAATGCCTGACGAATCTGATTGGCGAGACGACCCCGGTTCTCGGCGAGTCCGATCTCGATCCGGTTTAATTCCCGCAACTCAGCCAACGCCGCAGGATGCGCCTTGAGCTTGCGAAAACAGTGTGGATCGCTACGCAGACTGATCGCCAGTACTCGTGCATCGCGACGATCATCCCTGGCCCCCGACGGTGACAGACGATCTCGGAATCGATCCAATTGTCCGGGATTGACCGAATAAACTGCCAACCCCCGCTCCATCATGGTCTCAACCACCGGGCCATGCGGAGTCTCAATCGCGACTGCCAACAGTCCGTCACCCATTTGTTCCTGAAGCCACCTGGATAGATCATTCAGCCCCTTGCCATGCTCGAACTTCCGCTCTGCGACCGTCTCGCCCTGCCCATCAATCAGACACGCCTGGTGCAACTCATAGCCCCAGTCAATGCCCACAAAAAAATCATGACCCTGCATTTATTCGCCTCGTTTCATGTGTGTTAACCGCATCCAGCACGGCCGTCACGTCATGATTCATTCCCTGTACTGGTGCTCAATGGCACAAGGATCAGGCAGCCGCAGAAGAAATTCTGAAAACCAGCCGAGGACACTGGCCAGTCGAGACCGCCCATCAGGTGCTGGACAATCCGCATGCCTTCAATGAGGACGGCAGTCGCATCCGCTGTGGGCACGGTCTGGAAAACATGGCCTGCATGCGACGTCTTGCCCTGACCCTGCTGCGCCATTGTCAGCAGCGCAATCGTCAGCCGGTCACGGAACAGGTTGAACGACTCAGGTACAACCCTTGACGCGTCCTCGACTATCTCCGGCTGACTGGCAACGCCCGGCCCAGAAGGCTGTTGCCATATTGACATCCGTCATTGGCTGCCTGAGCTGGCAAACCGAACTGCACCAGCTGATTTTCGATGGCACCCGATGGGCGCCAGGCGTCCGCTCGTGTCGGTCTTGCCCAAAGCACGGCAATCATGACAGAATGATGCACCATTCCACCTGATTCGCAAAAATCCGACTGCCGAACGCTAGGACTGCCACACATGAATGGAAAAACAAGACCTGAAACAAGGCAAAAACGGGCGAAGAAAAAAGAATAAATTTGCCTTGTTCGGGTAGTTGCTGGGGTTGAAAAACAATATATTTTGCCGAGCGAAACCAGTATAATGCCTGACTAGGAACAATCTTCGGAGAGAAAAATGAACCTTTTTAACAAAATACCCCCCCCCCCTCAATAAATTAGCAGCATTAGCCGCCGCGCTGGTGGCTTTGGCTTTGGCCACGCCGACTCTGGCTCAGGACATCCAGGCGGCGGCGGACCGTTCAATGGTTTTGGACAACACGGCCAAGGGAATCACTAACAACGGGATTCTCCTGACGGCCATTCCGGGAGCGCCCATGACCATGACCGTGCCTGTCAAGACGACTGGCTACTATGGCAGTGCCGAATCAGTCGGGGGTAACATCGGTACCCTTGCCCTCGGCAGTGAGGGGGGCGTGCCCATTTGGCGGACCAGGCAACCAGCAATCCTACCGCTATGTGAATGCCTACCGAGCGGAGACCACATACACACCCGGCCAGGCGTTTCGAGTCCACAATTGCGGTCTCCTTGGCGGGGAATTCTGGGTTGGGATCCGAGTGTATGGCATGATCTGCAAAGCGGACGATCCCTCGACCTGCCAGAGCTTGGAGAACGCTCTCGCGAATCCCGATCAGTATGAAACCGGCGGCTATGTCACGCTACTAAAACCCGGTCCGGAATGCGGCCCGCAACAATGGCCAACCGAAGCCCTGCGCCGGGCGGGTGCTCCCGCCTACGCGCAATGGTGTGATTTCGGTGTGAAAGTGCAATGACCCATTTTATGTGCACCAAGAGCACTACAATGCTCTGGTGCGCTTGTTTTGGGAATTTTATCGAATCCTAACCACTGCCCCCTAAATCAAGGGCATCCATTGCCCCAAAAATCACCAGTAGTCAGCTACAGTTTTCCCGAATTAGTTTTTCCAGTCTATCAAAACGATTTTCCAATCTGTCAATCTTTTTTTCAAACCCCAGTTCCACTCCGAAGTGCAACACCCTGGGGTTCGGGGGCGTGTTGCAAACGGCCAGAAGGCGGATGACAATCTGCCATGTCACAAATAACGGAGAACTGTCATATGCAGGAGCTGCCGCCAGCTGGCCTGCGCCGAACGATGCCGGATCAGTATCCTGTTGTCCAGAGGCGACTCGATTCGGGAGATCGCCCGTTGCCTGGGCCGGAGTCCGGCCACGATCAGCCGCGAGATCGCCCGCAACCGCGGAGAGGGCGGCGGCCGCCACCGGCAGGCCCAGGACAGGGCCTGTGCCCGCCGCAGCCGCGCTTCGGGCGTTCCCCGCAAGATGATGCCGGAGAAGTGGCAGCAGGCCGAGGCCTGTCTCCGGGAGGGCTGGAGTCCGGAGCAGGTCTCGGGGCGCTTTCGCCTGGAGGGAGAGGAGATGGCGAGTCGAAGTACACCATCCTGGAGCTCCTGGCCAGCAGGACCGCGGCGCCCGTGGCCGAGTCCCTGCTGCGGTGCCTGGGGGCACACCCGGACCTGGTGCGCACCCTGACTGCGGACAGCGGCAAGGAGTTCGCCGGTCACCGGGAGGTCTCCGCCGGGCTGGAGGCGGGGTTCTGCCTTGCGACTCCTTGCCATTCCTGGGAGCGGGGCCTGAACAAAACCGCCAACGGCCTGGTGCGCCAGTACTTCCCGAAGGGCACCGGCCTGACCCGGGTCACGGCGGAAGAAGTGCGCCAGGTCGAGGATCGCCTGAACCGCCGCCCCCGCAAGGTGCTGGGCTGCCGTACGCCGTTCGAGGTCTTTCACGAGGACCTGATCCCCAGACCGGGCTGGTCCTGCGCTGCGTCCGCAATGGCGGGCGATGGAGGCATGCGCCTGCCGGGCCTGCACCGGGCCTTGCAGTGCCGGAAAGTCGGGATTGTCGCCGCTTCGGCGTTGAACAAACGCTTCGCGCCCACGGTTTCCCCCCTGTCTGTCCATGAAGGCTACGCCTTCATGGACAGACAGGGGCAGTGTTGCACTTCGGACTTGAACTGGGGCGAAAAAAACAAAAATATGGGATGATCTCCTCTATGAACTGGATAAACTCCACATGTCTGATGACACTAAACTTGAAATTGGACTGTCATCTGGAATGAATGAGAAGCTTTCTGGCGATGTTGATGTTTTGGGGCCAGGCCCTTATTTAGCAGGAAAAGGTCCTGGTAGCCGGTATAGATCTGGAGAGGCAATAACGTCAAACACAATCAGTGCCGTAATCTCCGTTACGGTCAAGGGTGAAAAACTCGCATTGCTTCCAGGTGATATGGACTATATTGGATTGAAAGATTTAAAACGTCAATCGCAGGATCTGAGCACCCCAATTCTGGTCTATCCACACCATGGGGGGCTTCCCGGGTCGGGTTCAAAAACTGAAGAATTCTGCAAAATGATAGTTTCAGAAGTTAGTCCTACATGCGTTATCTTCTCTATCGCTCGCCGGAACCATAACACGCCAAATCCTAAAACCATCAGTTCACTTTTCAAAGCAACTCAAACAGTTAGAGTCATCTGTACACAACTCTCGGAACGCTGTTCAAAAACCTTGCCATCAAATTCTCCAAAACATCTAGCAAACGTTTATGCAACGGGTCGTGATAATGGTTATTGTTGCGGGGGTACTGTTGTAATATCGCTAGATGACTTTAATCACATTTCACCTATTAAATTTGAACATGCCGACTTTATTCGCGATCAAGCCGATACAGCACCCTGTCAAGCTCCAGCAAAAGTCGATTAAAGGGTTTCGCTGAGAATCGTATAAAAATACACGCCAAGGAATTCATGTAAGCAAAATGCAGGTTCGTAAAAATTCCTTAGCGCGCTATTCTGCCCCTTTCCGGAACCGACCCGATAAACTCCAATTCGTATGAATTGGAAATGGATGT
>JAPOSW010000038.1 GCA_026709505.1 Gammaproteobacteria bacterium
CCAGCTGGCGGCAGCTCTTGCACATGACAGTTCTCCGTTATGCTTGACATGGAGATTGTCATCCGCCCGCTGGCCGTCTGCAACACGCCGCCACCCCACAGGGTGTTGCACTTCAGAGTGGAATTGGGGATCTTCATTCAGAATGTGAAACTTGATATACTTGATAAGTGTATCGGCTTGGAGAAAACATCATGAAATATTCGTTAAAGATTATCACCCTTCTGGTCGTGGGCATTTGCCTGCCGGCAATGGCACAGGCATCATCGAATGGTGAGACAGGGTCTAGTGCCTGCACAAGACTATCGCAATATCTTCACTACTTGATGTATGTCTCGGACGGGCCTAAGAGTGACAGCGTATCAATTCAGATAAGACCCGCCAGCTTTTATATAGTCCGGTCTACACAATACCAACATGACTTTGACCCGGACGGCACAATCGAGGAATTAAAAGCATTTTTTAACACAAACGAATATAGCGTGGATTTCGTTCTGTTGGAGGATGGGGAATATAGCAATAGCATCAAGAAACTAATGGTCGGACAGGTCAGTAGAAGCCCCAAACGCGATTTGGAGTTCAGGATCGAACGAATCACGAACCTGGAACCAGATACGCCCTATACGGCTGTTCTTTATGTTGGGAAACCGTCACAGCCTGTTTCAAGGCTTTGCTTTAGGACGGCCGCTGATCCCAATGACAACAGCTGATCCGAATGTCAAGACTGGCCATGAATGGATTATTGACGGTTGAGCGTCGGCTCTACTTTTAACATAACACAGGAAGACATCAGGGCGTGTCTACGTGGCAGCATAAACGGCCGGTTTATTCTCAACACTGCACATCGCACCGCGCTGGGAATCTCGGGTGGCTGATGTCACTGAAGATGACGGGGGCTGAATGACGTCTGGCCGGTAAGCCTGATTGCAGGGAGGCAGCATTCAAGCTTATCCATTACCTGGTTTTACCCACATATCCATAAGCCGCTACAGCAGTTTCCGCGACTGGAAGATTGCTGACTGGATACAAGAGCTTCCAGGGTAAATGCAGAACGCAGCGGTTCGCAACACTCAAATCGAATTTCGGCTGAATTTGACAATTCTTTCATATATTGGCTCCATCATCTCAGTCAATGGCTTGTTGTGATTCCAGAATTCCGGGTAATCTCCTCCTTTCTTGATCAGGATAGCGGAGGTTACGGGTTCGTTCTGCGCATCGTCAAATTCGGGCAGTTCGGCTCCTCTCCAAAAAGATTGAAGATCGGGATGTTTCTCGAAATTGCGGGATGGAGACGGATAACGGCTGGAATGAAATTCCAGCTTGTGGTCATGAGCTTCCATCTGACTAATCAGCGCATGACCCAAATCCGATTCCGCCAAAGTTTGGCGCAGCCTGTCAAACTGCATCCCCCGCAACTGGAACGCAAGAAACGGATCACGATCCAGCATTGAAGCAAGCTTGTAGTAAACGCCTGCCACATGCTTGCAGGGAGAAGCATGATCCGGACACGAGCATTTGCTATTGATATCAGAAGGTTTTGATGGGAGTAGACGAAGACCTCTTGAAGAAAACATGCGCTCAATATTGGATGGCATCTCATTCAGCAATAATTGCGAGAGGATGGCTGCATTGTGGGTCATGTCGAAGATTATTTTTTCCCAGTCCCTGGAGGAAAACTGCTGCAGGGATACCGAAACACTGTAGCGAGGTTCTTCATAAACCCCGAAATAGGGATTAATGTTGCCGCGCACGCTGGCCTTGACTTCATGACCCTTGATCGAAAATTCGAGGAGTCGGCTTGCGCCTGAGTATGCCCTGCCACGCCTCAGGCGTCCAATGTCCATGCATTGCTCCAGAACATCCAGAAACTTCTCTCCCCACCAGGTACGGACAGCAGTCATTATGCAGCTTCCATAATGGCCTTGCGATTCAGGGAAATGAGCTGTCGAAACTCGTTATTGTCCATCTCGGTCAACCAGTTTTCATCACTTCCAACAATACTGTCGGCCAAGGCACGCTTATCTTCGATCATCTGATCGATCTTTTCTTCAAGTGTTCCCAATGTAATCATTTTATGCACAAACACCGATTGCTTTTGCCCAATGCGATATGCCCGATCCGTTGCCTGATTTTCCACAGCCGGATTCCACCAACGATCAAAGTGAAAAACATGATTCGCCTGGGTTAGAGTGATTCCGACTCCTCCTGCCTTCAAGGAAAGGACAAATACGCCTGGCGGGGTGTTTGCGTCCTGAAAACTCTCAATCATGCGTTCCCGGTTCCTGCGACTGGTTCCACCATGCAGAAAATGCACTGGACAATGATGATGAGATCGTAAAAATTCTTCGAGCTGTTCGCCCAATTCCGCAAACTGGGTAAACACCAGCATACTCGAAGATTCCGCAAGTGCTTCCTCAACCATCTCGTTGACCCGCAAGAGCTTATGCGAGCGGGATTGGGCGAATGCACTTCCATCCTGCAAAAACTGATTGGGGTGATTGCAGATCTGTTTCAGCCTGGTCAGAGTGGCGAGCATTATCCCCTTTCGTGTTATTCCTTCAACACTTTCCAGTTGCTGCTCCACTTCCCTGACGGTAGCCTCGTAGAGTGAGGCCTGCTCCCTGGTCAGATTACAGTAAACTTTTTGCTCCACTTTTTCAGGCAGGTCATCAATAATGCTCGGATCGGCCTTCATCCGCCGAAGAATAAACGGATGCACCAGTTTCTGCAGTTGCTTCGTCTTGATCGGGTCACGATTCCGTTGAATCGGCAGTTCATAGGCTTTCCTGAACCCGGCTTTGTTTCCAAGATAACCCGGGTTCAGGAAATGGAACAGGGACCACATGTCCATAAGACGGTTTTCTACCGGGGTTCCGGTAAGAACTAGCCGGTGTGTCGATTTTAGTGAACAGATTGCCCGGGTCTGAGCAGAATCGGGATTCTTGATGTTTTGCGCCTCATCCACCACGATTCGGTGCCAGGGTTGAGACTTAAACAAGGCACTGTCACTTCGGACTAGATTGAATGACGTAATGACAACATCATGCTCTTTTTGCAGTTTTTTCAGTTCGCTGGCATTGGTGATTCGATCACTGCCATGATGAATTGTACATTTGAGTTGCGGAGCAAATCTCTGGATTTCCTTTTGCCAGTTGCTCAAGACTGAAGTAGGCGCAATTAACAGCGTCCGCACAGTCTTGCGATATTGAGCAGAATCCATTGTTTCCCGTTCGTGCAAAAGCAGTGCAATGACCTGTATCGTCTTTCCAAGTCCCATATCATCAGCGAGGCATGCATTCAACCCCAGACTGTTCATGCAGGAAAGCCAGGACAAGCCCTGTTTTTGGTAGGGCCTTAAATCACCATCCAGCCCACTGGGGTTATCCAGCAACTCAATGGTTTCCTTTTCCTCCAGTTTTGTCAAAATGTCCGAAAGCACCTCATCAAACGCAAATTCCGTCATCTCCTCATCGGCTTCTGCCATTTCCCTGAGCATCGTTTCCAAGGGAACAGCAGGCATTGTCAATCCATCTTGACCCTCCCAGAGCTTCAGAACCCCCTCCATATGGTTGCTGTCCAATTCCATCCATTCACCGCGAAACTTTACCAGAGATGATTTGGAATTGACCAGTTCCTGCCATTCCTCATTACTGACAGCTTGTCCGCCTATTGAAAGTTCAAAGTTGAATTGCACGACAGAGTCCACATTGAAGTAGCTGGACGCTGGTTGGCCAGCACGCGATTTTCTGGATTTCCCTGATGCATTAATTCGAATGCGCGCACGCTGGCGATTCCTGGATAACCACCAGCCGGGGAGCAGAACCCTGAAACCTGCGGACTCCAGCAAAAGAGCATCGTTCTTGAGAAAATCGTAAGCCGTTTCAAGATTGATGTTCATGCCAGTGGGATGAGAAGTTTCCATGCTTTCCCAGAGCATGGGACACATGCGGGCTGCCTGCGCCATTGAGATCAGCAGGTGGCGCTCGAATTGACTGCCAAAGTGCTTGAGCCATTTGCTCTTCCGAGGCTTTGACAAAGCCCACCACTCACCAAGACTGATTTGCAGTGAAGGATCATCATGCAACGATACAAAGAAATCAAATCGCCACTCTTCATTTCGCTCCTCGTCTGGTTCATGCAGGCGAATTCCAAATATGAAGCCGGCACCCTCGTATTGCTTGCCCTGAATGTTTGGGCGGCGATACCCAACAACCCTGCTGAACCAGGTCTTCCAGTTGTACCAGTCATCCAGAGTGGGCGTTTCCGGGGTTATTGATTTTCTCTTGATCACCTGAGGCTCAGTCTGCCCCAGATTCATCAGGGCATCAGAGGGCCAGTACCCGGAAAACTTATTGAGGGCCGTAACCGGCACTCTTGAGTCAATCACCAATTGATCGAGTTGCTGTTCCGAAAAATGCTGGATCAGCTCCATGGGAGACAGGCACTCCAACCCGTTCGACTTGCGTTTTTTTGGCTTGTCCCTGTAGACAGAACGGCAAGCTCCCGGCATTGACCTTGAAAATTCACTGAGTGCATTTTCGTAGGATTCCGAAACCGGGGACCAGCCGCTGCATATTTGTATTTTGGCGCTTTTGCGGCCGGGCTGGAAGCACTTCATGGTTGGCAAAAACTGATGACGCATGACCATATTCCCGAATATCTGTGAATATCTGCTCCAGAATTTGAGATCGCCAGCCGGGCAAAAACTAGAGCGGTGAAACGGTGACGTGTAATGCAGTTCCTTGAAAAAAGGCAGCGGTCTTGCAGTCGCAAGACCGCGGATCTCCCAGTCATGCCAGCCATATTCGCCTGGTTTTTCCGGAAGAAACTCACCGAGCATCTGGGCCATTTCAGCACTGGGCAGAGGCCTGTCTACAGTTCCCGGCAAAGTCGCATGCAGAGATATTGGTTCAAGGTCAAGCTGATCGATGATGTTCTGACCAAAAAACAGGTTCGACTTGAGAAAGTCGGTCAAATCATCATGTTCCGCAAGATGAGCAGGGTGCTGTCCCGAGGCTTTTTTGGCAGGCCTGGCCTTGGGTAGAGGGGTTTCAACCCAGAATGCAAATACCCCATGATTATCGAATTGAGTGCCTTCCCCGGGAATCCACACTCCATGCCCCACATAAACCGTGGGCTGCAGATTATCTTTCACTGTTTTTCGTATCGGTCAGGTGAGGAATACCTGCGGTACTGCTTGTCATTCTGGAAAATCACCTCCTTTCATAATCAGTACCGATAATTTCATAAAGTCGAGGGCCGCTCGGCGTCGAGACCTCTACTTCATCACCGGTGGATTTTCCAACCAGCGCTTTGCCAATGGGGGAACTGACCGAGATTTTTCGGAGTGAAATGTCCGCTTCGAGGTTTCCAACAAGTTGATACTCAACCGTCGTCTCGCGATCAATGTCATAGAGCTTGATCCAGGCTCCAAACACAACCCTGTCTGGGTTCGCAATCTTTGCCGGGTCTATCACTTCAGCAGCCGAAAGGTTTGATTCAAGAAGCTTGATTCTTGCCTCAGTCAGCCCTTGCTGCTCTTTTGCAGCATGATATTCGGCATTTTCGGACAGGTCGCCATGGGCCCTGGCCTCGGCAATAGCCGAGATAATCCTCGGTCGGTCCTCGCTTTTCAGCTTCTCCAGTTCCTGATGCAAGGCCTGTGCACCGTGCTTTGTCAAAAGAACGCGGTCTGTCATTTTTTCTGTCTCGTCAGATCATCCAAAAACAAGGGGCCATGTAGCCGAATGTCAGTTTTTTCCATGGGTTTCCAAAATTGCCTGATGCAGGTCCTGAAGTCGATTGACAGCGTTCGACTGCAGTTTTTGATGGGCAGCAACTGCCGCCTTTGCTGAAGCCAGAGTCGTGTAATAAGTGACTTTTGCCTGCAGTGCCTCCCTCCGGATTGTATAGGAGTCCCGCAAGCTTTGCCTCCCTGACGTGGTATTGACCATCAATCCGATTTCGCCATTCTTGATCATGTCAACAACGTGCGGGCGCCCTTCAATTACCTTGTTGACCCGCTTGACCCTAATACCGGCCTCTTGAATTATCCTGGCTGTGCCCTCGGTTGCCAGAATCTTGAAACCGGATTCGTAAAAATACCGCACCACTTCCAGGCTGCCCTGCTGATCCTCCTTGCGCAGGCTGAACAGCGCATTTCCATTGGGCGGCACAGGAGAATAAGCTGCTTCCTGAGATTTGCGGAACGCTTCTCCAAAGGTGGTTCCGATCCCCATCACTTCTCCCGTGCTTTTCATTTCCGGACCCAGTACCGTATCCACCCCGGGAAATTTGATAAACGGGAAAACCGCTTCTTTTACCGAATAGAAACCGGGAACGATTTCTTCCTCAACCCCCTGCTCCTTCAATGTCGTTCCCGCCATGCAACGGGCTGCTATTTTTGCGAGCGGTCTTGAAGTTGCCTTGGATACGAATGGAACAGTCCTTGATGCCCTTGGATTAACTTCCAGTACATAAACCACATCATCCTTGACCGCAAATTGAACATTCACCAGTCCAAGCACATCGAGGGCTTTAGCCATCTCCCTGGTTTGTCGCTTGAGTTCATCCTGTACGTCTGAGCTCAGTGTCCAGGGTGGCAAGGAACAGGCCGAATCTCCGGAATGCACACCGGCTGCTTCAATATGTTCCATCACCCCGCCGATCACAATGTGCCCTGAATCACAAACTGCATCCACATCAACTTCGACCGCATCATCCAAAAAGCGGTCGAGTAAAACCGGAGAATCGAACGAGACGCTTAATGCTGAATTCATGTAATGAGCGAGTTCTTTGGGATCATGGACGATTTCCATGCCTCGTCCACCCAGCACATATGAGGGTCTTACAACAATCGGATAGCCAATCTCATCGGCCAGCTCAAGTGCCTGTTGAGAGTCCGTTGCGGTACGGTTTGGAGGCTGGAGCAGGCCCAGATCGGACAACAAATGCTGAAAATACTGCCGGTCCTCGGCCTGATGGATGGATGATGGGGAGGTTCCGATAATCGGAGCGCCTGCCTGCTCGAGTTCTCGCGCAAGCTTGAGCGGAGTTTGCCCGCCAAATTGCACGATGATGCCCAGAGGCTTCTCGATTTCGACAATTTCCAGAACATCTTCGAGAGTCAGCGGTTCAAAGTACAGTCTGTCGGACGTATCATAATCGGTCGATACCGTCTCCGGATTACAGTTGATCATGATGATCTCGTATCCATCTTCGCGAAGCGCCATTGATGCATGAACGCAACAGTAATCAAACTCAATTCCCTGGCCAATTCGGTTGGGACCACCGCCAAGAACGATGATTTTCCGGCGATCGGTCGGCAGGGATTCACATTCCTCATCATAGGAGGAGTACATGTATGCCGTAGAGGTATCGAATTCTGCCGCGCACGAGTCGACGCGCTTGTAGACTGGATGGATGTTCCCGGACTGGCGAAATTCCCGGATATCTAATTCCTCAACACCGAGCAATTGGGCCAGGCGCCGGTCTGAGAATCCCTGCGATTTCCAGTGCCGCAGCTTTTCGGCATCCATATCCGAAAAATTTCCTGAAACAATCTCCTGTTCACTTGCCATGAGATCTTCGATTTGCTCCAGGAACCATGGGTCGATCTTGCAAATGGAGTGAATCGTCTCTTGATCCATGCCAGACCGGTATGCCTGGGCGACATGCCAAAGGCGCTGGGCGCCGGGAATGCCCAGTTTGGAGATCAGATAGTCTTCCGGACGATCATCCGGAATCGGCATGTCATCAAATCCATCCGATCCTATCTCCAGGCTCCTTACCGCTTTCTGAACCGATTCCTGAAAGGTTCGCCCTATGGCCATAACCTCTCCCACTGACTTCATTTGTGTAGTCAATACGGAATCGGCCTGAGGAAATTTTTCAAAATCAAAACGCGGTATCTTGGTTACCACATAGTCAATGGTTGGCTCGAATGAAGCAGGAGTCCGCCCTCCGGTAATATCGTTGCTGAGCTCGTCCAGGGTATAGCCCACGGCAAGTTTTGCCGCTACTTTGGCAATCGGGAATCCGGTTGCTTTTGAGGCGAGTGCCGATGAGCGCGATACCCGGGGATTCATTTCAATAATGATCAGCCGGCCATCCTCGGGGTTGATGGCAAATTGCACATTGGACCCACCGGTTTCCACGCCAATCTCACGCAAAACCGCGATGCTGGCATCGCGCATGATTTGATACTCTTTGTCGGTCAGCGTCTGAGCTGGCGCAACGGTGATCGAGTCGCCGGTATGCACACCCATCGGATCGAAGTTCTCGATAGCGCAAATGATGATGCAGTTGTCATTCCTGTCCCGCACCACCTCCATTTCGAATTCTTTCCAGCCAATTATGCTTTTTTCGATCAGCAATTCTCCAACCGGCGAGATTTCCAGGCCATGAGCACAGATGGTTTCGAATTCCTCTGCGTTGTAGGCAATTCCACCGCCACTTCCGCCAAGGGTAAACGAGGGTCTGATGATTGCCGGAAATCCGAGCTCACTGACAATATTTCGCGCATCATCCAGGGAGTGTGCCAGTTTTCCGGTAACCGTCTCAAGGCCTATTGACATCATGGCCTGGCGGAACAGTTCCCGGTCCTCTGCCTTGTCAATAGCCTCTGGCTTAGCGCCTATCATCTCCACGTCGTATTTTTTGAGGACTCCCAAACGATTGAGGTCAAGCGCACAGTTCAAGGCAGTCTGGCCTCCCATTGTCGGCAAGATCGCATCCGGGCGTTCATTTTCGATAATTCGGGCAACCGTATCCGGGTTGATCGGCTCAATATAGGTCGAATCGGCAAATCCTGGATCGGTCATGATAGTGGCAGGATTCGAATTCACCAGAACCACTCGGTATCCCTCTTCCTTTAGGGCCTTGCAAGCCTGAACACCTGAATAGTCAAACTCACAGGCCTGTCCAATCACAATTGGACCCGCTCCTATGATCAGAATATTGTCGATATCATTACGTTTAGGCATTGGAGAAACTTCCGGGGTTCTCAATAAGACTCACAAAACGGTCAAACAGTCCATGGATATCTCGTGGACCCGGACTGGCTTCCGGGTGTCCCTGAAAGGAAAAGGCTGGCACATCGGTTCGCTGAATACCCTGTACGGTGCCATCGAATAGTGATCGATGGGTAACTTCAGTATGCTTGTCCAGGGAACATTCCGTGACTGTAAACCCATGGTTTTGACTGGTGATAAGGACTTTGCCGGTCTGGATGTCAAGAACCGGGTGATTGGCACCATGATGACCAAACTTCATCTTTTCGGTTTGCCCGCCGCTTGCCAGAGCAAGCAGCTGATGGCCGAGGCAAATTCCAAATGTAGGGATTTTCCGGTCAAGAATATCCCTGATTGCTTCTATCGCATAGCTGCACGGTTCCGGGTCGCCCGGTCCATTTGACAGGAAAACCCCGTCGGGCTCAAGATCGAAGACTTCTTGAGCGGACGTTTTTGCAGGTACAACCCGAGTTTGGCATCCCCTACTCGCGAGCAGTCTGAGGATGTTTTTCTTGATTCCAAAATCATAGGCAACCACCTTGAATTTCGGGACTGGTGGCTTGAGATAGCCTTGTTCTAGATCCCATACCGATTCACCCCAATCGTAAGGATCCGATACCGAGACCTCGCATGCCAGATCCATGCCCAGCAGGCCCGGAAATTCGCGGGCAGCCGCCAATGCCTTTGCTCGATCGATATTCTGACCCGTCATAATGCATCCTCTTTGAGCACCTTTGGTACGCAGGATTCGGGTCAGTTTACGAGTGTCAATATCACTGATACCCTGTCGGTCGTGCGCCATCAGAAAATCCGTCAGGGAACTGCTTGAACGCCAGTTGCTGGTCAGTCTTGAACTGTCCCGGATGATCAAGCCTGAGCAGAAAACCCCTTCTGATTCCTGATCCTCAAGATTGGTGCCAACGTTGCCGATGTGTGGATAGGTCAATGCAACCAGCTGTCGTGCATAAGACGGATCGGTCAAAATCTCCTGATATCCGGTCATTGAAGTATTGAATACTACTTCTCCAGACTGAATGCCGTCAGCGCCAATTGATTTGCCGGTAAAGACTGTTCCGTCTTCAAGCGCGAGTATGGCTTTTGATTGCAATGGTCTCTCCGATAACCGTTTTTGAAGTGCCTGCCCTGCCGGATATGCCTGTCAACCCTAAATCAGGGATAGTCGGCTTCATGGGCGTGTAGATTCTACAACCACACGCAGCAATTTACAAAATTATCAGCGAAGTCGATACTGGAGGTGAGGAGCCTGTATCGAAACGTCATAGAATTCGCGCATTCGTTGACTTTTTTCTCCATTCGCCCGGATGAAAGGATACCTTGTCGCCCCATATCCCTATCCTTGCTCTCCTAGCCCTTCGTTCTGCACGCTGGTACTTATCGCCATAGGCTGAAATGGCGTAACCGTTTTCCACTAGCCAGGAGTTGATATCTTTGCCATCGCAGGTCACGATTCCGACTGTTCGCCGATATTTGTCCCTGGATATCACTTCGACCCGGACTGGTCGCCCACCGATAAAGTGCATCAGTTCCCTCTTGACGAATTCACCCTGGTCATACCATTTTCCGTCCATTCGTTGAGCCCTTTGGCCGATTTCAGGCGCATCAAGCCCGTGGAGCCGAATTGCCGCACCTCTCACGCGGATTGTGTCTCCGTCCACAATGTATGCCTGACCACTGAACTTGTCCCGGAAGATGGCTTTGGGCATCTTCCGGAACAGACCCCACAAGGATATCCTTGGGAAAAGAAGTTTGCCTAGACTGGTTGACCTACGGGGACGGGTGATCTGCCGGAAAACCGAACGTGATCTTCTCGCATGGAATAATGAACGTGAACGTCTTGGTCGGAACATCTTCGTGACTGCTGAAACGATACTGGACAAGTTATGACAGATTGCTGCCCTTGTTGGATAGTAAACTAGCGGGCACACATCGTTCCGTTTTGTCGATACCGGTATAATCGGAACAACAGTTGTTATGCAGGTTTCGCACCTTCCATAGAAAAGCACCTTTCCACGTCGCAGGTCAAACTTCGGATAACGCCTATACCCAAAATCTTGCCTTGATCAAATAAAAAAACTTTTTTATATCCAAAATAATAGCCTATAATTGTAAAACCCTTGCAAAAAACCTATTGTTATTGAATTTACCCCATGCTCGTTGAATTTTCAGTCCAAAATCACCGATCCTTCTGCGACAGGCAAAGATTCCTGATGACCGCATCGAGCAGCAAAACCCCCAACGCTGTCGCCACAGGCAACAATGGCGCCCCCTACGTGCACCAGCAAGCGTGCCTCTTTGGTGCCAATGGAGCAGGAAAATCCGGTCTTGTAGCAAGTATAAAGACGTTTGGTTTACTCGTTCGGGACTCGTTCAAGGATGTAGAGCTGCTGATCAAGAATTACGAACCTCACCTCTTTCATTCCGAATGGCGCAATAAACCGACAGAGTTCGAGATAGCCTTCCTGCATGACGACAGTCTTTTCCAATATGGCTTTACCTATGATGCTGAACGAATTTTGGAAGAATGGCTCTTTGAACGTCCTTCTGCAACACGAAAGCAACGCCGGATTTTCAGTCGTGAATATGATCCTAAAAATGATGCCTATGAGTGGGAAACAAATCCAACCTACCTTAAAGGCGAACGTCAAAGCTGGCAAGCACAAACTCGCGAAGATGCCCTCTTTATTAGCACCGCCATACAACTCAACGCCGAACCTCTGAAGCGCCCTTTCTCCTGGTTGAGCAGAAAGCTACAGGTGATTCTCGCTGAGGAATCAATCGAAAATTATACTGTGGGCCGCCTGAACGAAGAGAGTTGGAAAGCCAAAGTGCTGGCATTTCTAGCTGATGTTGATTTCCGACTGGAAGATGTGGTAGCGGAAGAGCGAGCGCTTTATGAAACTGCCCGCTTCAAGAACTTGCCCGTGAAACAGCAGAAAGCATTAAGGCATGCCATTCCAGAGGAAGCGAAAACATGGGAGGTCTACACCTACCGCAACGATGAAAAAGGGACAAAAGTGCTCCTGGATTTCGAAAATGAATCTTCAGGCACCCGTGCATTGTTTGCTCTCATCGGCCCGATCATGGACTCTCTCGAAAAAGGCCATACGCTTATCGTTGATGAGCTCAATGTACACCTGCATCCCCTTGCTCTTCGTCATCTCATGTGCATGTTTTCATCCCCCAATACCAATCCACGCGAAGCCCAGATCATTTTCACTACCCACGACCCCACCGTCACAGAAGAAGAAGGCATCGGACGCGATCAGATTTGGTTGGTCGAGAAAGGGGACGACTGGGCATCCCGCCTCACTCCCTTCTCGGATTATAAAACGCGCAACAAGCAGTCCTTTCAAAAAGGCTATCTGCAAGGGCGATATGGGGCGATACCCTGTCTGGTAAGCCCGTAAGGAGATATGAGCAAAAGGTGCGGCAAGAAGCCTCTGGACACTCGACGACGCCCAGCCTGCCACAATGAACGGGAACGTGTACTGATCGTTACCGAAGGCAGTAAAACCGAACCTTCGTACTTCAGGCGCCTGATTAGAGAGTTACGCCTGACTACCGCTCAGGTCAAAGTTGCTGGAAGTGGGGGATCTGCCCCAATCAGCGTCGTTAAACTCACCCAAAGCCTCCTGGCTAATGACGTTGATTTTGAACATGTGTTTCTTGTCTTTGATCGCGACAGACACCCCACTTATCGTAATGCTATTGATACGGCCAAAAAACTCAAGCCATACAAGGCTCCAAAAAACCAATCTATCGAAGCATTCCATCTATTCCCAGTTTCGAAATCTGGTATTTTTTCCACGTTTCCAATAAATGCAAACCATATCCAGCTAGTAAAGGTGTCGGCTCGGCCGTTCAAGATTTGATCCACGACCTCAAAGCCTCCCACCCCTGTTTTGCTGACTATGGCAAAGCGACATGCGATAAGTTTTATGACGAGATCAAACCGTTGCGAGACCAAGCGTGTACACACGCAGATAAGGCTCTAGAAGAAGCGAATAAAGAAAAACAGGAAAAATTTCAGGAGAACCCATCAACACGAGTGCATGTGGTTGTTAGGAGGCTTCAAACTATAGCCAGATACCAAAAGGAAGATATTTGAAACTGTCCCAACCTCCAATCTTCCAAAATAACATGACTTGGTTTTTTGCACCTTCCGTTTGTGAAACAGATCATCCGTCCCCATTAGAATTTCTTGTTAAATTGTTTTCAAATGGTTTTACATAGGGCAAGCTTCCATAGCGACCGGAAAGGTAAGCCTGTTCAAGATTCTCACGTCCTTTTCTTGGGCTAAAGTCTGTTAATGGATAAACCTTGCTGGCATTTTCCCTGTCCTTCTCACAAAACCATATTTGGTCACGCCGCAAAAGAGTTTGATGAAGAATTGATGTCTCATGTGTTGTGAAGACCAATTGTGCATTTTTCGTGTTGCTCTTGCTGTTGAACAAATTAACGAGAAACCTTAACATGTGAGGATGCAGGCTATCGTTTAATTCGTCAATAAACAGAATGTATCCGTTATCCAGGCTATCGATCCAGGGGCCAGCAAGGGCAAACATTTTTTGTGTGCCGTGTGACTCATCCTTGAAATCGAAAAACTGCGCCTCTCCTTTCGAGTCAAGATGCAGTGTTTTGATTTCGAGAGTCTGCCTTCCCTGGATTACTTGACCAACACCTTTCTTCAGCGTGTCCGGCCAATAGTTCGGCAACCCTTCATTTTCAAACAGTTTTTCCTTGACTTCAACATCATGAATACCCAAGTCAGCCACATGCAGAAAATCCACAATGCGCTGCTTTTCATTTTTATCAACTGCACACAGGTGAGCACTATACGATGAATGCCATGCCGTGATATTTACCGTACGCAATGTTTGCTTGAACCAGTCATAAATTGGCCTCAGTTGCTCACTGTTCAGTTGTACGGCTGTAGACAGAAACAGCGCATTATCCCGTGTTGTTGCTTTCCATATTTTTTTTTCGCCGGCAAGATTACTGCCAAGCCGCCAATCGTAGCTCTCCTTTTCCTCATCCCATGTCCGCAATAACCATTGCTGCAGTCTGCCTTTCGGAAAAGCCATCAACCACTCCTCAATGACTCGGTCTTCCGTAACTGCAAAGCCATATTGATAGCGGATATTGTCAGTGATGAAGATTGCCTCAAATTCACTCGGTTCATTTCGTGCAGCCTGACTCAGCCGAAACGGGGCAACGGGCAGTTTTTCACCGGGTTGAAGTTCTGCTGCCGATTCCATGACAATTTGTCGCATCGTCTGCAATGCCGATAGAAAATTGGACTTTCCACTGGCATTCGGGCCATATATCACCGCAGACCTAAGTAGACTCGCCTTCCCGAGCACATCAACCTGAAAAGTGTTTGAAGCCGCCAACTCATCGCCCTTGGCCCGCACCAGACTTAAGGCCTGACTGTCTCGAAAGGAGAGAAAGTTCTTAACACTAAATTGGATGAGCATTGTATTTAAAATCGTGCAATTTGACAAAATCAGCCAATAATCAATTCTATAATTATACCTGTCTAATTAATATGCTTATTTTGACATATTTTGTCAAAATAAGCTGTGTATGAATGCATTGTGCAGAAAATAAGGTTCGCATTGGCAAAAGCACCCCCGAAATTAGCTAAGTTGCCCTATTGAATGGTAGATATTGGCCATCGTTCCCAATAACTGTTTAGGTCATGCTCAACAAGATTGAATCAAGGTGATTTGATTTCCAGACACTGGTGGGGTCAGACATGTAATTATTATGCCCAAAGTAAGCAATGCAATTCGAATCATTGAATTCAAGGGGTGATCGCTGGCGAGGAACGTTTGCGATAGCCGGAAAACCCGCTGATGACCTCCCTCTCGGAACCTTGCTTGGCATCGTGAAACAATCAGGGTTGAAAAAAGAGCTGGAATTTACGATCATGATTGAAAAAGCAAAGACGAACCATGCAACTTCTGTGCCAGACTTGCCTAGTTGTGTGTCAACCGGGTTGACTCATAAAACCACACCCTAGTGATTGAGGGTGCCATAGCCCTGCATATTGAGAGCTTGCGCGAACATGATTAACCAATCCCACTTCATTACCAGCAAGCGCTGTCAACCTGAGAATGTCCTAATCCATAAATAGAAAACATGAGAGTGCCCCCAACGCCTCGTGTGTCATGGTTTTCGAGGGGGCTGTAGAATCACCCAATGAGTGATTACAGATCGAGGACTGAAATCCACGGTAAAATATGGCTTTGCGCCCAATGCCGGGCACTCTATTTATGGATTAGAGCAAGGTAGTATTGTGGATAACTGCTCGCCCACCATGTTAGAATGACCGAATGATGCATATAGGGTTTCAGACAGAGCGCCGCCCCCTGCCAATTGGGATTCAGACATTTTCCACCCTCCGTGAAGAGGGCTGCTACTATGTCGACAAGACTTCCCTGATTCGGGATATGATCAGACAGGGAAGGTCCTATCTCCTCTCTCGCCCGCGCCGTTTCGGCAAGAGCCTTCTGGTCAGCACGCTGAAGGAGCTGTTCGAGGGAAACGAGCCGCTGTTCCGGGGTCTGGACATCCACCCGCACTGGGACTGGTCGGTGAAGTATCCAGTAGTCCGCCTGAGCTTCGGCGGAAACGTCAGCTCGCCAGAGGATCTGGAGGATAATGCATTAAGCCAGCTGTTCGCGGTCGAACGGGCCTTCGACCTGAATCCCCCTCCGATAAAGTCTGCCCCCGAGCGGCTCCGTCATATCCTGCATCAGTTGCATCAGGCGACCGGCAGGCAGGTGGTGGTGCTGGTCGACGAGTATGACCGGCCGGTCCTGAACGTGCTGGAAGACCGCGAGAGGGCCAGGGCAAACCGGAACAGCCTGCGCGACCTGTACAGCATCCTGAAGGATGCCGAGGAGCATGTCCGCTTTGTGTTCGTGACCGGCATCACGATGTTCTCGAAGACCAGCTTCTCGTCGGGGCTGAACAACCTCGACGATATCAGTCTCTACCCTCCCCTGGCGACCATCTGCGGGTATACGGATCATGATCTTGACGCCGTGTTCGCTCCGGAACTGGAAGGGCTTGACCGGGAACAGATCCGCACCTGGTACAATGGCTACAGCTGGCTCGGCGGCGAGAAACTCTACAACCCCCACGACATTCTCCACCTGTTCAGGAAACGCGAATTCCGGGCGCACTGGTTCCAGTCCGGGGAGCCGGGATACCTGTACCGGCTGCTGGCGGAGAGGCGGGTCAGCCCCCTGCAGCTGGAAAACTGTGTGGTGGATGCCGACTCCGTCTCGAAGTACGAGCTGGACAGTTTCAGCAGCGAGGCCCTGCTGTTCCAGTCCGGGTATCTGACCATCAGGGAAAAGGAGGGGCAGGACAGCGATGTCCTGTACCGACTGTGCTTCCCGAACTTCGAGGTGCAGAGCAGCTTCAACAGGGGGCTGGCCGATCACCTGACGGGGCGTGGCCGAGAAGTGGCGGCCACCGGAAGGGGCGTGGTTGACGCTCTCGGAAAAAACGACCTTGAGGGGTTCAGCAGGAAGTTCAACGCGCTGCTTTCCGGCATCCCGCATCCGTGGCATGACAGCGGCGGACTTGGCGGTTACGAGTCCTGGTATGCAAGCCTGCTGTACATGTGCTTCCGGACCACCCGGATTGACCTTCGGGCGGAGGAAACCACGAGCCATGGCCGGTCAGACATGGTGCTGTTGCACGGCGGGCGGGTGTTCGTGCTGGAATTCAAGATGGCGGAAGATGGCACGGAAACGGAAGAAACCCTTGACAGTGCTATTGTCCAGATTCGGGATAAGGGCTATGCGGAGAAGTACCTGGACCTCGGGCAGCCGATCCACCTGATCGGCATGGTGTTCGGAGGAGAGAAGCACAGCCTGCTTGGAATCCGTTCCGAGGGGCTGTGACCGGTTACCGGGATGCTGAACCTGCTCTCCGGCAACGGGTTGGTCATCTCGACAATCCGGCAGTTCAGACAGGATGCCAGATACCAGCTAGTCCGACTTTCGCAAACGGTCAAAGCTACTGGAAGTGGAGGACCGACACTAGTCAGTCAGTGTCGTCAAACTTGCCAAAAGCCTCCTGGCAAATGATGTTGGTTTTGAACATGTTTTTCCTATCCTTGATCGAGCAGGATCATCTCATGCTAATCGGAGTCAAAAAAGAAAGAAGAGTTAGAATTTACGATTGTCATCGAAAAAGCAAAGAGGAACTACGCAGCTTATGTGCCTGATTTGCCAGGTTGTGTCGCAACCAGGGCGACCTATGAAGCCACCGTCCAGGTGATTGCGTCTGCCATAGGTCTGCATATAGAGAGTTTGCGTGAATATGATGAACCAATTCTTGAACCAATTCTACTTGCGCAATGCAAAGCCACTGTAGTTAAAGTAGCGGCATGACAGTTGCAAATTAATACTACTGGATAATGTGGAGTCGACCAGAGGCGGACAATCAACCTTACAACGGTACTTGCCATAAAATCCCGTTTTGCGGTAAACAATAACAAGTGCAACAGAAAAGCAACGCCACATGGGGCATGACAATGTTGGGCACCAACTATTTCTGGGTAGCCCCATCAATCTCAAGAACATCTTTCATGGCATAGAGTCCGGGTTTACGACCTGCCAGCCATTTTGCCGCCCGGATTGCTCCTTTCGCAAAAATTACCCGATCCGTTGCCCGGTGAGTAATCTCAATACGCTCCTTCTCTCCGATAAACAATACAGTATGTTCACCGGCAATATCCCCACCACGAATGGTTGAAAAACCAATAGTACCCGGCAGTCTTTTTCCGGTTATACCCTCTCGAGCAAATACTCCACAATCAGGAAAGGACAAACCCCTGCCCTTGGACGCAGCTTCTCCAAGATACAGGGCTGTACCCGATGGCGCATCCACTTTGTCCCGGTGGTGTGCCTCAACCACCTCAATGTCAAAAATTTTTCCCAGTGAACGGCTGGCCATCTCTACGACCACAGCACATAGGTTTACCCCAATACTGGTGTTGGCCGCATATAACACCGGGATTTTGGTTGATGCATTATCAATCAAATCCTTGTGTTTGCTGTCCAGACCTGTAGTTCCGATAAGAATTGCGCTATCTGAAGATATACACAAATCCAAATGTGACTCAAGACCCTCTGGCCGGGTAAAGTCAACCATCACATCGAAAGGGCTGGTTATCTCCCCTACTTGAATAGGAACAGTTATGGATGGTCTACCGATAATCTCACCCAAAGCCTTACCAATAACTGGACTATCGGAATTTTCTAGTGCACCCACAAGCTTATACCCACTGTCTTCGGATAACTCGCGGGCAATTGTCTGACCCATTTTTCCGGCAGCCCCGGCAATCGCAATCCTAACCATCATCAATACGCAATAAAATTCAGCATGTTTGAAAAATTGAACTATGAGAACACAAGAAGCCACTCCGACAGCTTGATGCTTTGGCAAACCGGATGACTCTAGTGTTCATGGTTTTATGCTTGATGGCAGTAGCGGCAAGTCAAGCTCCTTCAAAAATGAGTTGTGTTGCGCCATTGCATCCAGTATCTGTGTCTCGACCTTGACCAATTCCTCATGAGTTTCCTGAAGGTCAATTTCGGCTTCTGGCTCTGTCGTACTCACATAACGAGTAATATTCAGGTTGAATTCATTGGCTTCGATTTCGGCCATGCCAACACGTCTGGCATATCTTTCTACATTGTCAGGCCTTTCCTTATAGGTATCGACAATCTTTTTGACATGTTCTCTTGAAAGGCGATTCTGACGTTTATCCTTAATGAAATGTTCCGATGCATTGATGAATAGAACATCATCAGGTTTCTTGCATTTTTTCAGAACAAGTATGCATACAGGAATGCCAGTCGAATAGAAAAGGTTAGCAGGGAGGCCAATGACAGTATCTATATGTCCATCACTGAGCAGCTTCTGACGAATCCTTGCCTCGACGCCACTTCGAAACAGCACTCCATGCGACAGAATAATTGCCATTACCCCATCGTCCTTGAGGTAGTGAAAACCATGGAGCAGAAAGGATAGGTCGGCGGCGGATTTGGGTGCCAAACCATAGTTCTTGAATCGAGCATCCTCGCCTAAAACCTCGCTTGGGTCCCATCGTAAACTGAATGGCGGATTGGAAACCACGGCATCGAAACAGAGTTTTCTTGATGGGTTTGACTCACGAAGTATTGGCCAGTCGTTTGTCAGCGTGTCCCCATGGTGAATATTGAATTCCGTATCCTTTATTCCGTGGAGCAGCATATTCATGCGTGCCAGGTTGTATGTAGTAATGTTCTTTTCCTGTCCATATATCTTGCCTATGCCATGCGACCCCATGAGCCTGCGCACATTGAGGAGAAGCGAACCCGATCCGCAAGCAAAGTCCAGGACGTTTGATAACTGAGATCGTTTGCCGGTCATTGGCTCCTGGCTATCAAGTGTTACGATCCCGGAGAGAATGTCCGAAATGGGCTGTGGCGTGTAGAACTCACCAGCCTTCTTGCCAGAGCCAGCAGCAAATTTTTCGATCAGGTATTCGTAGGCATCACCCAAAGCGTCACCTTCAGTCGAAAACCCGGCAAGCCCGTCTGCGATTTTGGAGATGATCTTGCAGAGCATGCTGTTGCGCTCCTTGTAAGTCTTGCCCAGTTTTTCGGAGGCTAGGTTAATTTCCGAAAAGAGTCCGTTAAACGCACTGTCGAACGATTCATTCTCGATATACTGGAAGGCGGATTGCAACACATTAGTCAAATCACCGTCCTGGATACGAGCCAACTGGATGATATTTGACCAGAGGTGTTCGGGGCGGATGACATAATGAGCCTTGCGCCTCATTTGCTTTTCAAAAGCCGCCACATGCCTGGAATTTTCCTCATGCCAGATAGACAGTGGAGACCGGCCATCTCTGGTAGCGCCAGGATCCGGATAATCCCTGCCTAGTTCCTTCCTGGCGGCTTTTTCGTAATTGTCCGAGAGAAAGCGAAAAAACAGGAAAGGCAGCATGTAGTCCCGGAAATCATCAGCGTCCATTCCGCCCTTGAGTAGATTGGCGATCTCCCAAAGGGTATTTCCAAGCTGTTTCGATTGATCTTGGGTCATTTGCCTGGATCTAGTGAACCGGAAAGAGCTGTTGCATCAGGCCTTTCTTATGATCACGAAGTGCATCAAGTTTTTGCCCCTGTGTTTCGATTAAGTCATCGACAGAGGAAAGGCAGTCGGCGATCTTTTGCTGCTCACTCCATGCTGGGTAGGCTAGGTTAACTTGTGATATCTGTTTGGAGTAAAGATGAGCAACTGTATCACCCTGAGCAAATCTTGCGACTGTATGACGAAGCGGGCCGTTTAGTGCATAGGAAAAAAATGGGCCATGCAAATTCGAACGAAGAATGTTTATGTCACCTCCTAGTGCTACTCGTTTGGGACAGATGCATGCGGCACGAGCGATGTCTTGCTTTGTCTCTCCCGAGGCGGGAATAATAATGTCATGAGCCTGGCTAAGCACAAGGCTTTCTTCAGGCACATTAGTACTAGACACAATTTCGTGAATCACTGCACCATACAGCGTATAAAGCTCTGCATACCTGATACAGGGAGTCTCTCCCTCCTTGGCTAGGTCTGTTTTTGATAGACCTTTACCTTTAGTGATGCTGGCTATATTGCCGATTTGATCGTATTCCCACTCTCCCGCATTCTCAAACTCCGGAAAGCGCAGTCTCGGTACAGCCTCCCCTTCCTGGGGAAAGAGCTGCTGCATCAGTCCTTTCTTGTAATCCCGGAGCAAGTGGATCTTCTGTTCCTGCGCTTCGATCAACTCATCTACAGATGACAGGCAGTCGGCGATTTTTTGCTGTTCTTCAAGATCATGCGGATAACATAATCGGACATTTTCAAGTGCTGATTTGCTTACGGCAGGAACTACTCCACCAGCGTAGTCCATTAACGAAACATTCGACCAAAGATAGAAGATAAACTTATCAGAACTCAAATTCTTTTTCGACTTCAAACCCGCCGTATTATTGTCAATTACTGCTGGTATTGTCATAATTGCACGTCTATTGGATCTGATTGCTTCACCGATTTTGGCAAAAATGACTGTTCCAGACGGCACGGTTTTCGCTCGAATCTTGTTTAGCGTGGCGATATCGATATGATTATTTGCTTCTCGAATATAAGTACAACCTCTTTCAGCGACCCGTGAGATATCACTAACCTTATAAAAAGGGTATTGTCCTTGCTTGACACCTTGAAACCTGTCAGGAAAACCATATCCAGAATGTACTGTAGCTATATCACGACATCTGCCTTCCTCCCACTCTTCCGCATCCCAGAATTCAGGAAAGCGCAACCTGGGTAAATTTTGCGCTGATTCACCAAAAGTCATTGCGCTAACTCGCTGGTGTATGAGCCGAGCCCAGAGATTTCCTTACCCTGTGCACGCTTGTTCAATAACGGAACTAATGCAGTCATAAGCGCAAGTTCGCGTTCATGGCGTTCATGCCATGGGAGATCAAGCTGTTCCATTAATCCCGTGAGTTTTTCACCATCGAAAATCATGCGGTCAAGAATGGCATCCACAAAATTGGCAAGTGATTCATTCGTCAATCCATGAGCCTTGGCAAGATTCGCGATTTCTATAGCCCGTCTCTCCTGTCTGAACCGTTCAAATCCTGCACGAATCTCTTCTTCGCCAAGTCCTTCGCCCTCTTTCAGCGAATAGATGTACTCGGCGAGTTCCTCCCCATCATCTATAAACTTGGAATCGGAATCAATCAAGCCAACAAGCTGCTCGCGAGTGACTTCGATTCTTTTTGGATCCTGACCCGAAAACCTAGCCATGAGGGTCATGATGTAGTCATAGTCAATAATGGCAGAGGCGAAAAGAACGAGTTCATAGTCCGTTTCTTCAACTTCTGTGTCGTCAAATCCACCATTGTCTCCGGGAACATCCTCTTTATCCTTGAGGCGCTTGACAGTTTTGTTATATACGCCACTGAACCCCCGGACATCATCTTCAGGGAGGATTTCCTCTATCTGTTCTCGCTGCTCGTCGGTAAGGTCAGTGTACTGATCAAGTTGAGACTTGAGCCTCTTCACTTCCTTGAATCTATTGATGAACTGCATTCGCGCAGCATCCCCTTTAAGATTGTTGACCTGATCTGGCGAGGTCTGAAGACCCTGTGACTCCATGAATTTATCCAGCTGTTCGACTGACCGCTTGAATCTTTCAATAACTTTTGGAGCCTTGTCGACCAGCCATATTTCATTCGCCCTTTCGGAATTAACGCCAGAAAATAGCGTTATGGCTGCATCCACGTTACCCTGCTGCTGCCGGAAATCAATAATGTGTCCATAGGGCTTGGTCTTGTTCAGCACACGATTGGTTCTCGAGAAGGCCTGAATCATGCCGTGATGCTTGAGGTTCTTGTCGACATAAAGAGTGTTGAGGTACTGAGCATCAAAACCAGTAAGAAGCATATCGACAACAATAGTTATGTCGATTTTCTCGGCACCCCTCTCCGGCAAGTCATGATTGGGAAACTTCTGTTCCTTGATACGTTGCTGAATATCCTTGTAGTAGCCATCGAAGTTATTGATATCATGATTCGTGCCATACTGCTCATTATAGTGCCCGATAATTGATTTCAGTGCGGCTTTCTTTCCTTCTGGGTCATCTCGATTGTCCTCACGCTCCTGTGGCAGATCATCCTGTATCTGTTGTACATCCTTGTTCCCCTCGGCGGGTGGAGAGAAAACCGCCGCAATCTTAAGGGGGGCATGCTTGCTGTTAACGACCTGCTGCTCGGACTGGAGTTGTCGAAAGACCTCGAAATACTCAATGGCGTCATTGATCGACGCAGTTGCCAGCAACGCATTGAACATGCGTCCTCCAGTTGCTACATCGTGCTTGTCAAGAATGGCTTCGACAACGGCCCGCTTGGAGACTGGCTGATTAGCCCCTGGAACTGAATAATCATTTGGCTTGTAGTAATCAACATGAAACCGGAGAACATTCTGATCCTCAATTGCGTGTGTGATGGTATATGCATGGAGTTCTTTCTGGAACAATTCCTCGGTAGTTCGAAGGGTCGCAATACCCCCTCGTATCTGCTTGATAGTAGAGTTTTCCTCGAAGATCGGAGTGCCCGTAAACCCGAAAAGCTGTGAGTTCGGAAAGAAATCCTTTATTGCCTGATGATTCTCGCCAAATTGCGATCTGTGGCACTCATCAAAGATAAAGACCAGCCGCTTGTCTCTGAGATGCTTTAGCTGTTGCCTATAGACAGATCCGCCCCTGTCAGTACCATCTCGAGTAGGCCTGCTGTTTTCGTCAAGGGCAACCCCGAGCTTCTGTATCGTGGTTACGATTACCTTATCCGCATAATCCTCGGACAGGAGACGGTTGACAAGAGTGGCTGTGTTCGTGTTTTCCTCAACACAATTTTCCTGAAACTTGTTGAATTCCTCGCGGGTCTGCCGGTCAAGGTCTTTCCGATCGACAACGAAGAGACACTTGTGAATGTTTTCATTGAATTTGAGAAGGGTCGAGGCCTTGAAGGAGGTCAGCGTTTTACCGGAACCGGTTGTATGCCAGATATAGCCATTGCCGCAATTCTGATCGATGCAGTCGACAATGGACTTGACGGCATAGATTTGGTAGGGACGCATCATCAGCAACTTCCTTTCGCTTTCGACAAGCACCATGTACTTGCCAATCATTTCACCAAGCATGCATTTCGCAAGGAACTTGTCCGCGAACTCGTGGAGGCCGGTTATCTTTCTGTTGTTTCTGTCTGCAAACTGGTAAACCGGCAGAAACTGCTCGGAAGCATCGAAGGAAAAGTATTTTTCGTTGTTGTTTGTGAAGTAATACGTATCCGTATAGTTCGTTACGATAAAGAGTTGAACGAAGCAAAGCAGGGAGTTGGTATATCCATTGCCAGAATCTTTCTTGTAGCTGGAAATTTGCTCCATCGCCCGTTTAGGGCTGATTCCAAGAGTCTTGAGCTCGATTTGAACAATGGGAACTCCGTTGATCAGGAGAATGACGTCATACCGGTGATGGCTGTTGTAGGTATTGATCCGAAGCTGATTAATGACTTCAAAACTATTCTTGCACCAGTCTTTAATGTCTACAAGGGTATAGTTCAGCGGCAAGCCGTCTTCACGAATTAATGTTTCCCGGTTTCTTAGTGAAGCCGCAGCCGTGTATGTATCATTTGTGACAATCTGTGCAAGAAGCATCTGAAACTCGTTGTCGCTCAGCGTAACCCCGTTGAGAGTCTCAAACTTTTCCCTGAAGTTCGCCTCCATCGAATCCCGGTCTCGGATATCAGGACGATATTGATACTTGAGATCAATCAACTCCGTGACAAGATCATCTTCTATATTGCGCTCTGTAATGCCCATCGGATTTTGACGTATACGCTTCCTGTGTTTACCATGACAAGAAAATTATTGCGATTGCTCTTTGCTGTTGCCCAATAATCAGGCAATATTTCGTTATCCGGGCTTTGTTCAATTTGAGCGATCAGGGATAACTGTATGCTTTATCGCAAACGTTATTTTAATCTGCTTTCCATTGAATTATTCGCAACAATTTCAGTTGCCTCGCAGCTCCATGATCGCCGAACCTGCCAAGATCAATCGCAATTCCGGAAATGCGCACCTTACGCAAGTCTTGACCATAAAGCCAGATTGAATACGCAACAATATCACTATGCTAATATAGGCACAGTATTAAAGCAGAAACCCAGACAGAACGCCGTCCGCTGCCGACCGGCTATCAATCGTTTCCCAATCTTCGAAACGAAGGTTGCTACTATGTTGACAAGACGCCCCTGATCCGGGAGATGATCAGGCAGGGGCGCTTCTACTTTCTCTCCCGCCCCCGCCGTTTCGGCAAGAGCCTGCTGGTCAGCACGCTGAAGGAGCTGTTCGAGGGAAACGAGCCCCTGTTCAAGGGTCTGGACATACACCCGCACTGGGACTGGTCGGTCAGGCATCCGGTGGTTCGTTTGAGTTTCGGCGGGGGAGTCGACACAACTGCGGATCTGGAGAAAAATGTTCTGAATCAGTTATACAATATCGAGGAGGTTTTTCGTCTTGAATCTCTGCCTCCTGCGGAAACTGCTCCCGAAAGACTGCAGAACATCCTGCGCCGGTTGCATCGGACAACCGGTCGGCAGGTGGTGGTACTAGTCGACGAATATGACCGGCCTGTCCTGAATGTGCTGGAAGATGACGAGAAGGCGCGGGCAAACAGGGACAAGCTGCGCAATCTGTACAGCGTCCTGAAAGATTCCGAAGACCACATCCACTTTGTCTTCGTCACCGGCATCACGATGTTCTCGAAAACCAGTTTTTCTTCCGGTCTGAACAATCTCGACGATATCAGCCTCTACCCTCTCCTGGCATCAATCTGCGGATATATGGATCATGATCTGGATACCGTGTTTGCTCCGGAACTGGAGGGACTGGACCGGGACAGGATCCGCACATGGTATAACGGTTACAACTGGCTGGGTGATGAGAGACTGTACAATCCGCACGACATTCTCCACTTGTTCCGGAAACGCGAATTCCAGGCGCACTGGTTCAGATCTGGACAGCCAGGCTACTTGTACCGGCTGCTGATAGAAAGAAAGGTCGGCTCCATGGAACTGGAAAACCACGCGGTCGACGAGGAGGATCTGGTGAATTTCGAGCTTGGATCCTTCAGTATTGAAGCACTCCTGTTCCAGTCTGGGTACCTGACGATTGCCGGTGAGGTGGAAGATGAAGAACAGGCCACCTACCGTCTAAACTACCCGAATCTTGAGATTCGCAAAAGGTTCAACAAGGGATTTTTCCAGCATCTGACAGGACGGGGCCGGACGGCTGAAGACACGGCCAGAAAGATGACCCGGTTCCTGGGCGAAAACGACTTTGCTGCATTGAGGGAACAGATTCAGGCCTTTTTTGCCAGCATTCCCCATAATGGTATGACAGTGGCGATCTTGGTCATTACGAATCCTGGTATGCGGGCCTGCTGTACACGTGCTTCCGGACCACGGAAGTTGAGGCCAAAGCTGAGGAATCTTGCAGCCATGGCCGGTCGGACATGGTACTGCTACATGAAGGCCAGGTATTTGTACTGGAATTCAAGATGGTTGAGGACAGCACAAAAACGAATGAAGGTCTCGATATCGCAATCACACAGATTCGGGAACGCGGCTATGCCGAGAAATATTGAGGTCGCAGGGAAAATATCCACTTGATTGGAATGGTGTTTAGCAGAAAAAAGCGTAACCTACTGGAAATTCGTACCGAGTTGCTTTAACGTCTGAATTGATCTTGAATATGGATATCCAGAATGGCAAGCCTCGCCTATCGTGAATTCATAAATTCAGGCCGGAAACGTCTAATGCCGACTGGCATTCAACCCGACCCTGAAAAGGCCATTATTCCGATAGTGCTTGACTTCGATAAGGAATAGCTACAGATGATGTTTCTTATGCATTATTGACCAATAAGCGACTGTTTGCACGTTTATCAGGCAAACCCTCAAGCTTTTTTGGTTTTGCGAAAAAACATATGCCTCAATCTTCAAAATATTTGATAGTCGAATAAAAGAGACCGGAAAACGAAACCTGAGAGGCCCATTTGAGCCAAGAACGAAAAGCACAGTAAGCTCTCATTTCTTCAGAACAACTGCTATCACCGGGAATTTTTTACCAATACAAAATCTCAGAAATAAATGGTACGATTTGATATATGAGTGCAAAACCCTTCCCAAAGCCACCACCTGCTGATCCCATGCCTCTGGATGTATGGTTGGATGACACAGACCGATCTGAAGTTGGTCGAGAACCATTTTTCAGGGGCCGTGACAAAGAATACACGGTATTTCAAAAAGCGGCAAGCATGCTAAAGGCCAATCGCGTTGGCGGAGGCACCATGATTTTCCAAGGTGCTCCCGGTGCGGGTAAAACAGCTCTAATGCAAGAGTGCATGGAGGCGGTTCGCCTGCATTCCACTCCCGATCAACCCTGGGTAGCGGCATCAGTCGATCCTGCAACACTCCAATCACCGGTAGCAGTCATAAAGTCACTCACCGAGGCTGCGAATCGGGAAAGGGAGAGACTTGCCAGGATAGCCCCTCAAAATACCGCTTCGAAGCTCGATGAACTAACGAAAAGGAGTAAACGGTTGTTCGCTGAACTGCTGGGACGAGGATTCAGCGTGGGCATCGCTGGCGTAGGTGCTTCGTTAGGTGCAAAGCCGAATAGCGGACAGGGCCAGGAAGGCATTTACTCTGAGATCATTTTTCTGGATGCGGCTCCCCTGTTTGAGAACATACGTCTGGTGGTATTCATTGATGAGGCCCAAAACACGCCTATAAATGAATCCACCAAAGCTGTGTTGGATAAGTTGCATCGAAAAACAGAAGGCATTAACCTGGTAGCCGCCTTTTTTGGCTTGAGTGATACCGAAAGCATGTTGGTCGAATGCGGCATCTCAAGACCTCCCGACGAGCGAGTCGTGAACCTTGAACTCTTAACCTATGAAGAAACCTCCGAAGCGATCAGAAGCATATTCGAGTCCTATAATTTCACTGGTTCCCTGGAAAACCCAGAGGTTTGGATTGAGCGTTTGGCCAAACTCTCTCAAGGCTGGCCACAACACATCAACCGGGTATCGGTTGCGGCTTGTCGGGTGATTGCCAAGCATGAAGGATACCCAATCAAGGACGAATTGCTTGAGCATGTTCTTCAGGAGGGCAGGAAGAGCAAGGAAAATTACTACGACATGATTCTCAGGAGATGCTCGGCTCAGCCGTGGATTTACAAGCAACTTGCAATTGCCGCTGAAAAGAACGAAGGTATTCTGGATTTAGATTGCATCCTTCAGGTTGCCCAACATGCGAGAACCAAGAAGGGGATGCCCGTGGATGATTTCCTTACCGATGCACTGCATGCCGGTGTTCTGATTGAAACAAGGCACCCTCCCAGTTATTATCAGATTCCCGTGCCGTCTCTTGGCGATTACTTGCGATCACTAAAGCAAGAACCGCCTCTAGACATGATTTAGATAATTCTCATTCATTTTTTCCGCAACACCTTCTTTAGAGGGGTCAGGTTGACCTTGTCAATCACGGTGCCTCGCGGCATTTTCAGAATAGTGGTTGCCATTTGCGCAACATCATCCGGGGAAATGTAGTTCTCTCTTAAATCTCCCGGGCAAAAATCCAGACCGTCAAAAAAATGACTGTCCACTGCACCGGGGTTGATGACGCTAACCCGCAAATTCGAGGAGGCACACTCAGCCCGCAATGACTCTGCAAAGCCGTTTATCGCATGCTTGGTGGCACTGTATACGGCACCCATCTTGCCGCCACGAACTCCACTTTCCGACCCTATGAAAACCAGGTCACCCTCTCCCCGTCGCTTTAGGTGAGGGACAATATGACGGGCAACCAGCATGTGACTGAGCAAGTTTGTATTGACAAGACTGACAATCCTCTCGACCGAGAATTCCTCCAGACTGCCAAAGTCACCATAGCCATGGCAGAGCACCGCCCCATCCAGACCAATCTCGCCACTCAGCAATGTCTTCATGGCCGTTTCCAGCTCGGAAAAATCCGCCAAGTCACAACAGATACTTGTCAGTCGTGAACTGACATGCTTGTCTTTCGAAAGGGCAGGTTCTGTAGAACGACGAGCGATAGCAGTGACCTCGGCTCCTTCACCCAGCAAACGCTCAACAATCGCCAAACCGATGCCCGAACTTGCCCCGGTCACCAGATAATGACGCTCTTGCATGCAATGGTTGCTTGATATTGGCAAGACACAGCCCCCGGCAAGGCACTATTTTGACAGTCGGGTTACTCCATGCATGTACGGCTGCAAAACCTCGGGTACGGTAATGCTGCCGTCTTGATTCTGGTAGTTCTCCATCACGGCGATCAATGCCCGTCCGACAGCCACTCCTGAACCATTTAATGTATGCAGCAACTCGGGTTTGCCAGTCTCCGGGTTTCGCCATCTTGCCTTCATGCGTCTCGCCTGAAAATCTTCAGTATTGCTGCATGAGGAAATCTCCCGATAGAGCTGCTGGCTAGGCAGCCACACTTCAATGTCATAGGTCTTCGATGCAGCAAATCCCATATCACCAGTGCACAGGGCAATCACCCGATACGGCAACTCGAGCTTCTGCAAAACAGTCTCGGCATGACTCGTCATGATCTCCAGTGCCTCATAGGACTCATCTGGCCGGACCGCATGCACCAGTTCCACTTTCTCGAACTGATGTTGCCGGATCATGCCACGGGTATCACGACCATAGGACCCTGCTTCCCTGCGAAAACAGGCAGTATGCGCAACCAGGCGCATCGGCAATTCGGAGTCTTCAACAATCCGGCCGGCAACCGCATTGGTGAGCGGCACCTCTGCCGTCGGTATCAGGTACAAAGGTGGGTCTTCGGAGGTCTTGAACTGATCTTCCTCAAATTTAGGCAGCTGTCCCGTGCCAAACAGGCTTCCCTGATTGACCAGAAGCGGCACATTGGCCTCGCAATACCCGTGATCACGAATATGGGTATCCAGCATGAACTGGGACAGTGATCGATGCAGTCCGGCCAGTTGCCCCTTCAGCACGACAAACCTCGATCCGGAAAGCTTGCTCGCAAGGCCATAATCCATCATCCCCAAAGACTCACCCAGATCAACATGATCCATAAGGGTAAAATCGGCTTCTCGCGGTGTGCCCCACTGCCGGATTTCGACATTGCTCGCTTCATCCATGCCAAGCGGCGTGCTTTCGTGGGCTAGATTCGGGATCTCGTTCATCATCGCCTGAAGTTCCAACTGAACCTCCGACAATGCAGAACCTCGGAGCTTGATATCATCACCCAGTGAAGATACCTCATGCATCAGGCTATTGACTTCTTTACCTTTGGACTTGGCAATGCCTATCTCCCTGGAAATTCTGTTGCGACGAGCCTGGAGATCCTCGGTCTGCTCCTGCAGGTTTTTGCGCCGACTTTCCAGCCCATGATATTTTTCAACGTCAAACGCATGACCTCGCCACTTCAGTTTCTGAACCAGCGCATCCAGGTCTTGTCGAAAGGATTTGGGATCAAGCATCGTAATTCACAACAATCGGACTAGCTCAAGGTCGATATCGAAATATCCAAAAATTAAAACTGGAGCTGACGGCAATTACGAGTCGAGAAGCTCGAATTCGTCAATGACGTCAACCCCTTCGGGCGGAATGAACTGGAATCTTGAATCTGGAATCTCGATGTTCTCCTTCATCTCATGGAAGATGATGCGTGTACGCTGCTCCAAGTGGTCAACAAGCTCCATCAATCTCAGGCGATTGTCCTCAAACCCGATGCGGATTTCGCGAAATTCGTTGTCTTCATCCAGAGCAACAAGGTTAATCCAGTCATAGGAACCTTGTATTCCAATATCGATAATGGAAAAATTTTCTTCAAGACTCTGGGAACCCGACAGCAAAACCGCAGGAGAACGTCCAATTGCCTCATCCTGCGGGCGCACACTGACCTGCTCAAGATCAATATCGTAAATCCAGACTCGAGATCCATCGCCAACGATTTCCTGAAGGTCGGGATATTCATAATTCCAGCGAAACAAGCCGGGTCTCTCCACCCAGACCTTGCCCTGTCCCCTGTCCAGTTCGGTCAGGTTTTCATCCAGAATCACCTGCCCAAACTCCGCTTCAAAGCTCTTGATCTCGTCAAAAAAGTAGTTCAGTGAGTCCAGGCCCGGACTTGCCTTGACAGCTAAGGGCAAGATCAGACAGCAGAACAATGCGGTCCAGCATGCACAGGTTTGAAAAGTATGTCTCATGAAATTCTGTTTACGGCGGTGGTGGAGCAAGTACAGTCCGCTTTCCATTGTCGACTGCAGATACAACACCACTCTGTTCCATTGACTCGATCATTCGAGCTGCCCGATTGTAGCCGACTCGAAGTGCACGCTGTACGGCGGATATCGAAGCCTTGCGAGTTTTGGTCACGAAGCTGACCGCTTCATCATAGAGCGGGTCGGCTTCGCCATCGCCCTCGGCGGCATCCCCAGCACTGCCAAAAGAAGCGGCATGGCTACCTTCGGTGATATCCTCTCGATATTCGGCTGGCATCGATTTTTTCACTTTCGCCACTACCCGACCCACTTCCTGATCAGAGACAAACGAACCATGCACCCGCTGGGTAAAACCGGAACCGGGCGGCAAAAACAGCATGTCCCCTTGCCCCAGCAGTGCTTCGGCGCCAATTTGATCCAGCACCGTACGTGAATCAACCTTGGAAGATACCTGAAATGCAATTCGAGTCGGTATGTTGGCCTTGATTAGGCCGGTCACTACATCTACCGAGGGACGCTGGGTAGCGAGTACCAGGTGGATGCCGGCAGCGCGGGCCCGCTGAGCAATCCGGATAATCACTTCCTCAACTTTCTTGCCAGCCACCATCATCAAGTCCGCCAATTCATCAACAATAACCACGATGTAGGGTAAAGATTCAAGCTGAACGGGCTCGTCATCTTCCGAATCCGGCTCAAACAATGGCTCTCCCTTGTCGATTGCCACTTCTACCTTGCGATTGAAACCGGAGATATTCCTGACCTTCAAGGTAGCCATCAACCGGAATCGACGATCCATCTCGCCAATGCACCACCTTAAAGCATTGGTAGCCTTGTTCATGTCCGTAACCACGGGCGTCAGCAAGTGCGGTATGCCGTCATAAACCGATAGTTCCAGAAACTTCGGGTCCACCATGATCATGCGAACCTGCTCAGGAGTGGATTTGTAAAGAATACTCAAGATCAGCGCATTCACGCAAACCGACTTCCCGGAGCCCGTCGTACCGGCAATCAGGACATGCGGCATCTTCATGAGATTGGCAACCACGGGATTGCCAGCTATGTCCTTGCCGAGCACCAGTGTCAATGGCGATGTGCTTCGTTCGTATTCATCGGATGACAAGCCATCCATGAGCCGGACAGTTTCACGGTCCTGGTTTGGTACCTCAATCCCAATAACCGTCTTTCCGGGGATGTTTTCGACCACCCGGACACTCGCAACCGACAGAGAACGGGCCAAGTCCTTGGACAGGCCAACAATAAGACTGGCCTTGATTCCCGGAGACAGCTCGATCTCGAACCGCGTAATCACCGGACCGGGCTGGACTTCTTCAACGGTAGCTTCAACGTTAAAGTCCTTGAGTTTCTTGACCAGCAATCTGGACATCATTTCCAGGGATTCCTGACTGTACCCCCGACTGTCCTGCAAAGTTGCATCGAGCAGCGATAACTCTGGCAAGCCACCTGCATTACCATCTTTATCGAACAGGCTTTCCTGAGCCTCATCTTGTTTTCGCTTGCTCTGCTTGATAGCCGAAGGCTGGGAAACGATCGAAGGGGCCTTTCGATCCCTCATGGACTCCTCGAATTCCTTGACTGCCATGCTCCGCTGCTTCTTTGTCCTGAGGCCGGTAACGCGGTCCATGGAAACTTCCGTTCCCTTGCGCATCACTTCGAAAATGCGAAATACCTCATAGCCAATCCTGTCCATGACCGCAAACCACGATATGTGCATTACAATCGATAGCCCGGTAATGACCAGCGCCAGAAGCAGCAGTGAAGCGCCAACCACACCAAAGGCGGAATAAAGGAAGGAACTCAGTAACTCTCCCATCAACCCACCAGCGATAGGGGTTTCAGCCACAATCGATTGGGAAAAATAGAGGCTTTCGAGACCGCTGCTGCCCATCAGGGCCGAAATGATTCCAGTGAAGAGAATCAGAGCCCCACTGTACGAACGATTAGCCGACAAGCGCTTCCAGTAAGAAAAAAAGATTATCGCCCCGCAAAGAAATAGAAACAGATAGGCAGAGCCCCCTATCATGGAAAACATGCCTGCGGCAATCCATGCCCCGACTGTACCGCCCAGGTTGGATCCAAAACCCGCTGATGATGCATCGGCGAGATTTTGAGGAGTGTAGCTGAACAGGGCAATAAACAGATAACCAGCCAGAAAAACCAGAACAATCAGCTTCAGTTCCTTGAATAACAGAAGCAATCTGTCTGATATCGCCAATTTGCGATTGGGATCAGGTAGTTTTCGATTTTTAGTTCTTGCCTTCGTCACTGATGAGTTTGCTGCGTGTTCGCTATACTGGATTTTACCAGAAACGATAGAATAGCCTTGAGTGCATAATGGAATCTCCTAAATTTGGATATACTGCCCCCCCCCCCTGCTAACTTGAGCATGGACAGGAATCGGCATTGATTGAAAAAAGAGCGAGCAAACATGTAGCCCGGGAAAGTCAAAACGATATTTTGGTACAGTGCGAAGATGGCAGATAGCAAACGGGGTGATTTCCAGTGACTTTCCAGCATTCAGGAAAGCATGCTGTCAACAACAACATGTCAAGGATATGGCTCGCAATTTTCGTATGCTTGCCCATATCAGAATGTCTGAAATTTGGCGAAACGCTGATGATCAACGGATGCGAGATAAGGTTTCAGGGGTACTGTGTCCCGTCCGAGTAGATGGGGTTGTTACCAAGCCCCTTCCCTCACAGACCAGAGTGTGCACGATTGATGCACTCGCTTCCGGCTGGCTGCCTCGCCTCTGCCGGGAGGAAATCGAACCCTCTGGGTTGCGATGAATGGTTTCCAATCGTTAATTCATAACCCTTTTCCCATTCCAGAACTTCGCCTAGCGCAATATCTACTCGCCCCCTAACAGGGGTTGATTGGTTGTGCTGGTTACGAGTGATCGTACAACATCACCCGGGCGGGATTGTATTGAGTTCGTTGTCAGGGAGATTGTGTAGCGAATCCAGTCATTCTTCGGCAAACACTATCGATCACGCCAAGGAGAAACTACGGAACTTCGATAAACTCCTGTATGCAACCTCTCTGACCAAGCCATGCACTAGCCAGGAAACCGGGTCCTACGATTCAAGGCCGGCAAGATTGAAGAATTTGTCCAGATACTGAGGGGTGAGCCTGTGGATATGATTATCGGCTACTGTCAACGCAATGCCAAACGGATGCGTTATATCTCGTTCCGCGATCAGCAATTGTGTTTTTCCAGTGTGGTAGTGGAAGTTGGATGCGAGAACACCATCGATACCCGGCTCAAGCAGAGCGTCATACATTGGACGGAAGTGAGGGGCAAGCGAAATCGCAGCATTGCGTTGCAGCCTAAAAAGCAAACGCTACGATGACTTCTGGCACCGAACCCAAACCCTGCCTAATTACTGAAACTTGTCCGTATGTTGATGCAGCCCCGGGTTGCAAGTATCAGCATCCTACCATTTCACTGCCTTGACAATTATGAAATGATTGGTCCAGAACTGGGATGTGAATGACTGGATCCGATCAAGCCCAAAAAACCGCATAATTCTTGTGTTTGGGCAAAGCGGTGGGCGACAACAAAAAAGGGGCGGTGAAAACCGCCCCATGTGCCTGTGTGTGCCAGATGGGAATCGTTGGCAGATGGGCGAGACTGTCCGGAC